>JAUWSD010000139.1 GCA_030610225.1 Chloroflexota bacterium | reverse complement strand
TTTATGATCTAAATTAATTTACTCTGTAACAGGGATCTGTTCCAGTTTATCAACCATCTCTGATAATTCATCAGAGCCGCCCTGCCAGAACTCTGCAGTGCGAATATTCACACCTGCGCGGTCAAGTATGTCTGCCGGGGCCATTGAGCCACCCGCCTTCAATATGTCTAAATAGCGCGGGATAAATGATTTGCCTTCATTTTTAAACTGTTTGTACAAGGACAATACCAGCAGCAGGCCAAATGAATATGCATAAACATAGAATGGGACTGCATAAATATGGGGGATCGAGACCCATTCCCATTTGAATTCTTCGCTAAGCTCCAGCGAATCTCCAAACTGGGTTTTCAAATTCTCCATATAAGCGTTACAAAGATCGTCAACTGAAGCACCCTCCTTAGTTAGCTTGTGCGCATCCCGCTCAAAGACAGCAAAGAATACCTGCCTCATGATCGTGCCATACGCACCGTCGATTTGGGCAAATAGAATGTCCCGTTTGACACTTTCGTCTTCTTCATGTTCAAGGAGATAATCGGTCAAAACCATCTCGGAAAAGGTTGAGGCTGTTTCCGCTAATGGCAATGATGAGTGGAAATTGAAAACATTATGGTCTTCTGCCAGCAATGCGTGTATGCCATGCCCCAGCTCATGCGCCAGGGTTCCAATATCACTCGCTCTGCCATTGAAGCTCAGGAGGACAAAAGGCGTGTGATCCGGGTCTCCAGATGAACAAAACGCGCCGCTGTCCTTGCCCTTTCTAACTTCACTGTCAATATGGTCTTCATCAATTATCTGTTTGGCAAGTTTGGACATCCTGGGATCAAACTCTTCAAAGGAATCTAACACCATCTCCACAGCCTGATCGTAAGTGTATTTTTTGTCCGCGCCATCTGCTACAGGAGCATAGATATCATAACGTCTTATTTTGTCCTGCTTCATCCACTGTGCCTTAAGTTTAAAGAAGCGCTTGAAAATATTTGAGTTTTTAATAGACACATTCAGGAGAACATCAACCACCTCGTCCGGAATATCATTGTTTAAATTTCGGACCGAGATCGGTTTCTCAAATCCTCTCAGGTCTATATTTTCATTTGCCCAATCCTGAGCCAGGGCTTGATACATTTGCCCTAAAATGGGCCCGTCCTCGCCAAATACCCTATAGATCTCCTGATACGCCATCGCACGCTTATCTGGATCAGTGCTGTATACCAACTGCATAGTCTCGCCGCGTGTAAGTTCTTTTTCCTCGCCGTCAACAGTTATTTTGTATGTATAGCCATTTGTTATCGAATCGTACAGCCTCTGGATCGCCATTGCGCCTGTGACGTTTTTAATGTTGATAAGTTTCTCTTCCTTCTCAGACAAAGTAAAAGGTTTGAAGTTTCTGGTCTTATCAAGGTGGTAATCATATTCACCGGCAACTTCCTTGAAACGTTTAGTTTGATCTGTCTCAAGGCTCTTCCACCATAGGTCAAAGAACAAGGTTCTGTTTTGGAGTCCTGCCATTGTCTGTTGAACACGAGCCATGAATGTTTGATAATCCTGATTCTGGGTATCCTGGGCAAATAGAAGCCCGGCATACTGGTAGATCCTGTTTGCTATCCTTATTGTTTTTTCTGAAGCATCGATCAAAGCCATAAATTCTTCAACATCCATATCTGGATCGAGTTTGCCGTTCCAGCTTTCGTATTTGGAAACATCCGCTTCCAGTTGCTCAAAAGTGTCTTTTAGTTCTTTGGAATCCAGAGACGGAAAAAGGTCATCCAGATTCCACTTTCCTGTTTTGTAGGTTTCGGTCATTATTTACTCCATATTTATATTGAGGTTTTATTAAAGGAAAAGCTAAGCATTATTATAATTGAGGCTTACCCTCAACCAAAGTATTATTCCTGCCAACTCGTTATCAATTCAACTAAATTCTCTGAAACAGAGAATAAATAGTTCCTTACTACATACACACCAGTTGGACAGTCGTTTTGTGTATATGTGAAAGATATATGTTCTGCCAAATATTCAACATCATCCAGATAGATGTCCGGAACTTCACCAAGGTCGCATACCTGTGCCTGTTCAAATTCTGCGGTGTTTTCAACCAGCCAATCCACTGCAGCAAGGTTTGTGGACACTCTTGGCATCGCCATTGCATCGTATTCTTCGTGGTACATCGGTGGCAGATATTTCACTCTAAAAATGTAGTCGATCTCCATAATGCCCTGTACTGGAACACCTTCAGGGGTAGTGTAGTCCAGCAAGGTCTGCAAACCTGCGTATTCATCAGGGCGTTCGCCAAAAGGTAATCCGATGATGTTCTTTAGATCATGTATCAAATCTTCACGCCCGGCAATACCCAACAGCTCTCGTAAAAAGATGTCGTTTTCTTCGAGCTGGTACTGTATATACTTCGGGGTGGATATTCTGAAGTCTGGGTGCTGGTAAGTATGGTTATAGACCATCGCGCCATGCTCAAGACACCATACTATCGCTTCTGCCAGCACTTCGCGCCAGTTGGGGTCATCCCCGACCGGGTAAAATTTGTCACCCAGGTTGGTGAATAATGCCCACGAGAATCCAAAATCCGGGTGTTCCTGATAGAACTCCCAATGCATACCTATGCCCGTGTTCGGGTCAATGTCGCCGTTATCGTCAAGAAGGATTTGATTGCGGAAGAAAAGGTCGTCCATTGAGAATATCAGCGGACGGCGGCCCTCAGGGATCACAATGTTCCCTTTCATCCAATCTTCCAGGGAAACAAGGCTATATCCGCTGTCGAAGAGGGCTTGAAGTTGATTACCAAAGTCCTCAAAGCGCATCTTGACCGAGCTGGATGCCGGGGAATGATTTTCGGCGAATTGATGATATGCAAGCACAACAGCAAAGGGGTCATTCTCCCAGACCGTAGCACTGATACTGGTTGAGGGCAAAGGTGTAGCGGTGGGCGTTGGAGTTGATGTGGGGGTATTTGGTATCCGGGTAGCAGTCGCAGTGGGGGGCACAGGAGTTTCAAGAACTTCCGGTTCCGGACTGCAGGACACTAACAGGATCATTATTAAAAAGAAGAATATCTTGCGCATTTGTTCCACTAAATTTATTAGATGTTGACAGGCTGCTGCTCTTTCTGGCGGATTGCATTGCGGAGAAGGTCGATCTTGTTCAAACTGCCAAGCTGAGCATCGAAATAATACCACACCTCCCAGCCGTTAGCCGGGCCATCTGCGATCTCTTTCGCAAGATTATGAATTGACCCCCGTTTTCCTTTGTACTTCAATTTTCCATCAGCCAATACCTGGGCTGAATGTTTTTTATCCTGATTGAATAGAAGTTTCTCTCCCGGTTTCAATAGATTCTCTTCGACCAACCTGCCGAACGGCACCCTGGGGAGGCTGCGCGGTTCCGGGGTAGAGAGTACATCTGCATCTATTTTTTCCTGTTCGATAGCATCTATTCGTTTTTGAGCGACCTCAATATATTTGCTTTCCATTTCAATTCCGATCCAGTTCCTGTGCAGTTTTTTTGCTACTGCACCAGTGGTGCCAGACCCGAAGAAAGGATCAAGAATGACATCTCCCACTTTTGAGCTGGAATTGATCACGCGATAGAGCAGCGCTTCCGGCTTCTGGGTTGAATGCGCCTTCTTGCCATTTAAACGGATGCGCTCCTGGCCGACACAGATCGGCAGACGCCAATCACTTCGCATCTGCTTGTCGCCATTCATGCCTTTCATGGCATGATAGTTGAATGTATATTTTGCGCCTTTTTTCTTTTGCACCCACAGCAGGGTCTCGTGGGCGTTGGTAAAGCGCACGCCCCGGAAGTTTGGCATTGGGTTGGTCTTCACCCAGGTGACTTCGTTCAAAGTCCAGAAGCCCATGTCCTGCAGAGCTGTACCAACACGGTGGATGTTGTGATATGTGCCGATCACCCATAGTGCGCCGGTGTCTTTAAGCACTCTCCGGCAGGCTGCCAGCCAGTCATGGGTGAACTGGTCATAGCTCTCATAGCTCTTGAACTGGTCCCAGTCATCATTGACAGCGTCCACCTCAGAGAGATTTGGACGCAGGAGTGGATCACGCAGCTGCATATTGTAGGGCGGGTCTGCA
>JAUWSD010000216.1 GCA_030610225.1 Chloroflexota bacterium | reverse complement strand
GGGAATAAAAAAAGCTATATTATTACAACTAATTAGTTAGACAAACTAAATATAAGGAGATCTATGGATGTTGCACATGAATTCATTGAGTTAATGTTCCGTTTCAGGAAATTAAATATATTTGAATTTCCAAAAATGGACATTGATCTTACATTATCTCAATTGCGCATAATCAGGTTTATTCATAAAAGTAGTAAATGTCGAACACAGGATATTGCAGACGGGATAGAGATCTCTGCTCCGACAGCAAGTGTTGCAGTGAATAAATTAGTTGGAATGGGATGGCTTGAAAAGAATCCAGACCCAGATGATGGAAGGGCAACACTAATTTCCCTATCAGCAAAGGCATCGGACACCTTCAATAAGATCCGCGAAAAACATATCTCAGGCATTCGAAGATTCCTGGCTGATCTATCGGGTGAAGAACAAAAGTATTTGCTGGAACTGCTAAGTAGAATAGTAAATTCAAATGAAAATAAAATGAGTGAAGTAATATTAGGAGAAAGAGGAAAATGAAAAAATATTTAATCATCGCAGCAGTAATAATTGTCATCGTAGTCGGATTTATTTTGATCCGGAATAATCAAAGTTCGACAGAAATGCAGGAAACGATAAATAACCTACAGACAGAAGCGGCCAGGATAGATTCTCTGACGGCTACCATCGGAGAAACAGGTACTGTAAGATCGAACCAAACAGCGCACCTTTCATGGAGATCATCTGGAAATGTAGGAAAAATTCTTGTTGAAGTTGGCCAACAGGTAAAGAAGGGAGAAATCCTGGCTGAGCTGGATGAGACATCAGTTCCCCAGAATGTTATTCTGGCAAAAGCAGATATTCTCTCTGCTGAAAAGGCTCTGGAAGCACTCTATGATTCATTTGATGATTCAGCAATAGCATTGGCTTATGAAAGAGTGCAGGAAGCCTGGAAAACATTGGAATATGCTGAGGATAACCTTTGGAATTTAATGCAGCCACATAAGCAGGCAAGTATTGACCAGGCAGAAGCAAACCTGGTTTTAGCTAATGAAAGAGTTGAAAAAGCACAGCAAGATTATGATAGATGGGAAAATAGCGGCAACGATGTCCTTGTGGCAACAATGAAAGCTGCTCTGGCAGAAGCACAGTTAGCACAGGATTCAGCTGAAAACACCCTTTACGTTTACACCCACGGTCCTTCAGAATACACGATCGCAAATTATGAAGCAGATCTTGAAGTAGCAAGAACAAATTATGAGGCTGCCCAGGAAAATTATGATGAGATCTTACTGGGTGCAAATAATAAAGAGATCGAAGCTGCCGAAGCACGAGTCACAGCAGCAGAAATAACTTTGGACCAAATGTATATCAGAGCTCCATTTGATGGAACCATTACAGACATAGATATTCTTGTTGGTGATGAGGTCAATGTTGGAACAATGGCGTTCAGGATCGATGATTTTTCTCATTATCTGGTGGATGTAAATATCTCGGAAATTGATATTAATCGGATACATGCTGGGCAGGATGTGAGTTTAACATTTGACGCGATCAATGATGCTTTATATGAAGGTTCTGTACTTGAAGTAGGGCAGGTTGGCTTTGAAGCTCAGGGAGTTGTATTCTTTGAGATCACTATCGAGTTGCTGAATCCGAATGAATTGATTAAACCTGGAATGACATCTGGGGCATATATCACTGTAGACAAACTGGATGATGTATTGATTGTCTCGAATAGAGCAGTCCGGGTTGAGAACGGCGACCGTATCGTTTATATTCTTGAAGGTGATGAAATTCTAATGAAAGTCGTAGTATTAGGCGCATCAGCGGATACTTACAGCGAAGTTGTTTCTGGTGAACTTGAAGTTGGCGATCTTGTTATCCTGAATCCCCCTACATCAATATTTAATTTCTCTGAGGGTGGAATGAGTGGTTTCCGCGGGATGGGACAATAGTCATGACAAATCTCGTTGTTGAAGCAAAAGGGTTAACGAAGGTCTATCAAATGGGTG
>JAUWSD010000085.1 GCA_030610225.1 Chloroflexota bacterium | reverse complement strand
TGGTCTCGACCGCATCGCCGCACCACTGCAGGGCGTCAATAATTTCAAGGATATCCAGTGGAATAAGAAGCACAGTTTTGGTGATATGAACATGCAGGGGGAACAGGAACACAGCAAATACTATTTCGAGATCGCTGATGTTGAGCGCACCCGCAAGATCTACGAGTTGACCAGAGAAGAAGTCCAGAATGGGATAGATGAGAATTTGATCTTCCCTGCCTATGATAATTTACTGAAACTCTCTCATATCTTTAACATATTGGACACACGCGGGGCGATCGGTGTGACTGAGAGAGCGCAGTTCTTCAAGGACATGCGTAAGCTGGCGACAAAGATTGGACATATGTATGTGGAAGACCGCGAACGGCAGGAATTCCCCTGGATGGACGCTGCCGCTGCCGGAAAGTCATTTGAGAAAACTCAAAAAGCTGAATTAGCAACTTTGACTGAACCGGCTGATCTACTATTTGAGATAGGGACAGAGGAGCTTCCTCCAAAGGACCTGGAAACATACCTTGGTCAGCTTGATGGAAAGATCTCAAAGCTGCTGGAAAAGCTGAGATTAGATCATGGCGAGGTCCAGATATTAGGCACACCGCGAAGATTGGTCGTTCTTATTAAAGATCTGGCACCCAGCCAACCCGACCGGCAGGAGATATATAAAGGCCCTCCAGCCAGCAGGGCTTATGATGAAGCAGGCAAGATAACTAAAGCGGCAGAGGGTTTTGCGCGTGGAAAAGGTATCAGCGTTGAAGACCTGAAGGTGAAAGAGATCGATGGCGGAGAATATGTCACTGCCGAGGTCTTTGAAAAAGGACAAAGTGCGCTCCAATTATTGGCTGATGAATTACCAAAACTGTTGGCTAGCTTGAAGGTGGACAAGGGTATGCGCTGGAACGAAAGTAATGTTTCATTCTCGCGCCCGATCCGCTGGTTGAATGTGATCTTTGGCAGCACCCTGATCCCGATCGAATTTGCGGGATTATGCTCAGCGAAAGAAACACGCGGTCTGCGCTTCAGCAGCAAACCTGAAACAAAGATCGATTCGGTTGCCGGTTATTTCAAGTACCTTGACGAAGAAAACATCATTCTTGAACAGGAAACAAGGCGCAAGATGATCCTGGATGCGATCCTTGAAAAAGCTGCCAGTGTCGGCGGTGAGATCAAGATGGATGAGCGCCTGCTTTTGGAAGTGACCCATCTGGTTGAATCTCCAACCGTGCTGCTGGGCCAATTTGATCCCGAGCATCTATCGCTGCCGCATGAAGCTCTTGAAATGGTGATGAAGAAGCATCAGCGCTACTTCCCGATCTGGAAAGATGACCAACTGATGCCGTATTTCATCATTGTCAGGAATGGCGGACTGGAAAGCGCAGAACTGGTTATAGAGGGCAATGAGAATGTTCTCAGGGCGCGATTTGCAGACGCAGCTTTCTTCTATTCAGAAGATCTGAACAATAAACTTGAAGAGTATCTTCCAAAATTAGAGTCCCTGGCCTTCCAAGCTGAATTGGGATCGATGGCGGATAAGACCCGCAGGATCAGCAGCCTTGTGAGCAAGGTCTCTGAGATGCTGGGATTGAACGATAAAGAAACAAAGGCAGCCCAGCGGGCGGCAGAACTTTGTAAAGCAGACCTGACCACGAAGCTGGTCGTTGAGATGACCTCATTGCAGGGGATCATGGGACAGAAATATGCAGAAATTTCAGGCGAGAGTAAAGAGACCTCTTTGGCAATAGCAGAACATTATTTCAGCAGTTCTGCTAAGAAGGCGGCAGGGATCAGTGGGGCAGGTTTAGCAGTAGGGATTGCTGATCGTTTGGACAGCCTTGCCGGATTGTTCGCAATCGGCGCTACACCTACAGGGGCAAAGGACCCCTTTGGCCTGCGAAGAGCGGGAATCAGCCTGGTACAGAACCTGATCGGGAAAGGTATGAGCTTCAATATCAAGGAAGGATTGAATGAAGCAGCAAGTTTGCTTCCAGTAGAAGCCAGTTCTGACAGCCTTGATAAGTGTATGGCCTTTGTAGTTGAAAGGTTGAAGAATATATTCCTGGAGTCAGGATATAAATATGATGCAGTGGATGCTGTCTTGGGTGAGCAGGGGCATAATCCAACACAGGCAAAGAAAGCAGTTGAGCAATTGATGCTTTGGACAGGACGAGAAGATTGGGACGAAATTCTGCCGGCATATTCCCGCTGTGTTCGCATCACTCGCACCCATGATGAGAAATATACAGTAAATGAGGAGCTCTTCAAAGATGATTCTGAACGCGAATTGTTTGCAGAGCTGGTAAAGGCAGAAAAGATTGACCACACACCTGGTGATGTAGATGAATTCTTGAAAGCATTTACCCCAATGATCCCGGCGATCAACAAATTCTTTGATGATGTTCTTGTGATGGATGAGGATGAAGCTGTACAAAAGAACAGGTTGGGACTGCTTCAAAGGATTGCGGCATTGGCCGAAGGGACAGCGGACTTATCCCATCTGGAAGGATTCTAATAAAAGACGAGATCCAGCGTCTCTGGATTGCAACCTAACTTGGTGAATCTCGTATAAATAAATAGAAGAACTTATTTTAAGGAGATAGTTATGAAACGGAGAAGCAGCGTTACTTTTGGAATTTTATTGATCCTGGCAGGCGCCTGGTTCTTATCGGTAGAGTTGATCCCATCATTCAATGAATGGTACTCACAGTTCGCAGATTGGCCCTTCTGGGTGATCGGCCCCGGCCTGATCTTCGTCTTTGCGGCAATTATCAGTGGTGTTTCCGGGCTCGCGATACCCGGTGCGATCATCAGCGGCATTGGTGGAATTCTCTATTATCAGCAAGTTAATAATGATTGGCAAAGCTGGGCATACGCCTGGGCTCTGATCCCCGGATTTGTTGGCGTTGGTGTCTTTGTTATGCATCTGCTTGATGGCAAGGTTAAGAAGGCATTCAAAGAAGGCGTAAACCTGATCCTGACAAGCGCAGTGATGTTCCTACTTTTTGGATCTTTTATGCGCTCGATCTTTGGACAGGAACCATTCTTTGGTCAGTATTGGCCAGTTCTGATCATAATCTGGGGTGTCTGGATGCTGATAAAACCTTTGTTGAGGGATTCAACGAAAAAAGAGAGAATTGCGACTGTGTTCGGTGTCAATGTGGATATTGGTGATGAAGAAGATGAAGAAGTTGTAGTGGAAGTTGATGAAATTGTTGAAGAAACTGAAGAACCTGAAGCGACAGAAGAAGCCGAAGAATAAAATATAGAAGTAATATTAATAAACCCTCCAATATCGAAAGATAAGGAGGGTTTTTTTGTTAAAGCAATTTGATAATATGTTTTTTTGCTATAATTTATTGAATAACAAGGAATGGAAGAAAGAAATGGAAAATAATTTCCCACAACCAGATAGAGCAATGGTGATCACCGCTCACCCGGATGACACTGAGTTTGGCGCGGCTGGAATCGTTGCCTTATGGGCAGCACAAGGCACAGAAGTTACGTATGTGATCGTCACAGACGGTTCAAAAGGCAGTGCTGATCCGAATATGACCCCTGAAAAACTAGCTGATCTGCGGCAGGAAGAACAAAGGGCTGCAGCGAAGGTGCTGGGTGTGAAGAATGTGGTGTTCTTGGGGTTACCTGACGGTGAAGTTCGCAATGAATATAAAACCAGGGAAAAGATCGTGCGTGAGATCAGGAAATATAAGCCGGAAGTGCTGATCACACACGATCCAACCACGCGCATTTTTAAGAATTCATACCTGAATCACACCGACCACCGTGTTGTCGGAGACACTGTTCTGGATGCCGTCTTCCCCCTGGCGCGGGACAGGCTGAATTTCTCTGAGCACGAAGCTGATGGTCTGGAACCACACGCAGTCACGGATATATTCCTGATGTTCACCAGTGAGACAAATTATTGGGTCGACATCAGCACAACGATCGACAAGAAGATCGAAGCGCTCCAGAAACATAAGAGCCAGGTGGGCGATCCTGATAAATTGGCTGAGAGGATCCGGATGAGAGCGGCTGAAAGGGCTAAGCATGTTTCTTTCATGTATGCTGAGACATTTAGAAGAGTGCGTTTGCCACGATAAAAAGAAGATTCAAAAATTAAGATTGAATCTTATGTCTTTATAGGGTTTAATGAAATAACACAAAATCATAATAAGAGGTATTGATGACAACACATAACAAAAATCGAGTATTGATCTTCATCTTGGTATTGGCATTAACAATGGTAGCCTGCAGCACTTTGCTGGGAAACGATTCAGAAGCGAATATTAGTGATGATGTTCAGATAGACGATATTCAACTGGATGATGAACCTGATTATTATACAGATTTTGAAGATGTTGACGATTGGATGTTTTATTACGTGTTTGATTTGGATGATTATTCGCTCGAAACTGATTCAAACGGGCTTTCAATTTCTATTGTTAATCCGGATGATATCATTTTTGCATACTTGGATGACTGGTACACTGATGTTACTGTTACCACAGGTACTGAATTTGTTGAGGGCGATGCTGATCTGACATACGAAGTTATGTGCAGGTCAAACGATATTGGTGAGTATACCTTTGCCTTTGATATGCTTGGTTTTTATTATGTCTGGTATTACGATGTTGGCAATGATGAATATACCGAATTGGATTCAGGTGAAACTGATAGTATAAATATTGTTAGTGGGTTAAATGAGATGTTAGTAAGCTGTATCGGTGATAACCTGGATTTTTCAATTAACGGTGAATTGGTTTCTTCGATAGTTGATGATACTCTCACGGAAGGACAAGTAGGATTGGCGGTGGCAACTTATGGTGAAGGAACTGTTAAAGTTCGTTTCACGTTCTTTAATGTATTCTCTGAATAAATGACAATTTATAAAAAGCCCCCAGGAATATTCCCGGGGCTTTTTTTAATTCATGTATTTCGCTAGGTATTTTTTAGTTTTGTTCTTTCTCTAAAGACCCCGGCGACACCAATTAACACAAGCGCAGCTCCAGCAAAGGTCCAGATCGTTATCTGTTCACCCAGGATCCACCAACCGAGGACAACAGCCAGAACCGGGTTGACATATGAGTAGGTCATCACCAGTTTAGTTGGGAGAACCTGCAGGATGATGATGTAGGATGTGTATGTAATGATCGATCCAATCACTACGAGATAGATAAAAGCGAGCCATGCATCTGTAGTTGGATTTGGAAGCGGCTCTTTCATTACAAATATCAGGATCAGGAAGCCGATTGCGCCAAACATCATTTGATAAGCGGCATTTGCTCTGGGGCTGACTGAAACGGGATTACGGGCCTGTAAAATGCTGCCTATCGCCCAACTGATTGATGCGGCTAACAAGGCCAGTATGGACACGAGATCAGCCTCAACTCCACCGCGCAGCGCTGGATAACCCAAAACACCAACTCCTACAAAACCGATCAGCAAAGAAGTAATGATTATCGGGGAAGGTAATTTGCGGTCGAGGATAAATTCGATCGCTGCAGACCAGATCGGCATGGTAGCAACCATTAGGGCAGCAAGACCAGAGTCTGCTCTTTGCTCAGCGATCATAACCAAACCATTGCCGCCGTTCCAAAGCAAAACACCTGAAACTGCCATGATGATCAGATCACGTTTCGTTGGTTTTATCTTCTCTTTTTTGAGCCACGCCCACAGGAAAAGCACTGGGGCAGCTGTGGCTGCACGCATGAAGCCAAGAGTGAATGGAGGAAATCCCCCGCCGTCCATCACAGCAATTCGAATTGCCAGATATGTACTTGACCAGACAAGGTAAACTATACCGAGGTGTATCAGGCCTGATC
>JAUWSD010000152.1 GCA_030610225.1 Chloroflexota bacterium | reverse complement strand
GGTTGAGAGTGATCAGTCGGTATTTGTCTATTCCATAGAAAAGGGAGGTGACCGAAGCTGGGTGGATCATCAGGCGCTGAAAATTATCGAGCGGGAGACCAATAAAATATGCAGCTGCCAGCTTGATTGGGTCGCTGTGGCTTACGCAAATGATCTGATCCTTTTGATACAGATCAGAGCAGGAGTTCTTAATCGTGTTAACAATACGATACTGTGATGTTGCGACTGATTCCCCACCCGGATATGTGAACGTGGAGGGGGTCTTCTGCAGGATATCCCACTCAGGATCATTGGTGAGGTCTTTGATAAGCTTTCCCTCAAATTCACCGATATTTGTTTCGAGCAGTCCCTCATTTTTGATTACATTCAAACCCAAGCGCTCTGCGATAGGAGCCGCGGTTTCCATAGCGCGCTCAAGAGGGCTGCTGTAGACATATTTGATCTCTTTTTCCTGAAAGTATTCGGCAACTGCCTGGGCTTGTTTGAGGCCATCCGCGTTCAGAGAAATGCCCGGTTGGCGCCCTGCCAGACGGTGTTCATCAAGATATTCATTTGAACCGTGTCTGACAAAATAAATGATTGGCACTATGACCTCTAAACGTTAGATGTCTTTAGTTTTCGATATTTTACCAGTTTGGATTGTAGTAATAAATAGGATAGAAGTACAGAAAACTGCTAATCAAATTCTATGTACATCTGGTCTGGGCCTAACTCTACCGGGAATTTATCCCTGAGGGATTCTCTAACTTTGAAGCACAGGTGGCAGGCATCCGCATATTCTTCTGCATGCTCAGCACCGTACTTCCTGGCCAGTTCAGAGGGGCCACCCTTGAGCATTGGACTGGTGATCGGGTGTGTGTGGGCATCATAATCTGCCCAGATCTGATCCAGAGGCTTTTCGAGCAGGTTACCGATCGTGATTCCCTGGCAGATGTGCAGATATCCTAGCGGATCAATATGAATTCGACCGGGATCGATGAAATCTTCATGGGGGCAGGAATCAAATTTATCCCACGGGAATAAATTCACGTTGTCGGTCAGTTCAACTGCTGCGCGTCCGCGGAACATCACCTGCGATTCTCCGGTAGGGATCGTGCCGCTGGATTTTGGCGCATCGGCTGCTTCAGGTTGAGCGATGGTGATCACGCCGGTATTGATCCCCAGCTCTTCGGCCACCTTTTCGATATTAGCGATGTATTCCTCGAAACGGTTGTCCCAGTGGTATTGGTCGCAGGAGAGTGATAGCATGCTGACCTTGCCCTGCATTGGGGAGAGGGCACGGAAGGCGTCTTCTTCGCTGATACCCCAGAAACCGTTGGAGACCAGTCCAACGTTATACCCCATCTCATATGCCATTTCAACTCCGCGCAGGAGGGTGGGATAGTAGAGGAAGGGTTCGCCGCCTTCAAAATAGATGGTATTGACAGTGCCAAGCTTCTTACCCTGCTGGAGGATGTTTTCGATCACATCCAAAGACATGGTACCTTCCTGCCAGGGACCGCCGAACACAAAACAGTGGTCGCACTGCAGGGTACACTGATAGGTGAGTAGCAGGTGTAATCCAGTTAGATCCATAATTGCTCCTTCATTACTTGTGGTGAATCAGACATGTTCCAGGAGTCCATGCTCCAGCGAGGACACCTAACGTTGGTCCGTCCAACACAGGAGCATTGGAAGGAGAAAAAGATTCGCCCGGTTTACACAAAATCCTCGCGTATTGGATAAAAGACATCCAGCACTTTGCAGTCGGTCAGGGCTTTACCGGAGTGAGGGGTGCCCCCGGGGATGACTGCTACCTTTCCGGGCTCCATTATGTTGACTTCGCCGCCAATGATCAGTTCTAGCTTGCCTTCCAGCACGATCGCGAACTGTTCGTGGGGGTGGCTGTGCTCGGGGAGGGCGGCGCCCTTGTCGATCTGCCAGTGGGCGGAGGTCATATTCTCACCGTGGATGAATTTTAGCTCGAATCCGGGGACCGGGTTCCTTGCAATAATATCTTTGAGGGAATATATGGGCATTCAAATCTCCTTGAATACTTGTGTTCTGAATTTGGTCTCATTTTTAATTATATATGCAAAAGTTAAGCAATTATTTGTCTGCTTCTATTATTGCTCAATTTGGCATTTAAAGTAGAATCAAAGGTATGAAAAGGAAAAATAAGCGCAGAAAGAGAAGTTTGAGCAAAGATCAGGCTATGGCATACCAGGAAAGACCTAACCGTTCTGAAATGCCGAATGGGGAATTGACTGAAAACACACCAGAGATCAAAAGCGAAGAGACGCAGGAGGCTGCGGTCATTTCGCGCAGGCGTCAACGCAAGAACAGGTTCTGGCTGAAGTTGTTTGCATGGGGAATCGCGATCGCACTTGTCTATTTTTTCTTCCCGTCTAAAACTGATATTCTTGTGCTGGGTATCGACCGCTCGATAGAGGGCACGGTTGTAGGCCGCAGCGACAGCATTATCTACGCCCAGGTGATGCCATTAAACTCCGATGTTAATCTACTCTCTGTTCCACGCGACCTGTGGGTTGAGATCCCGGGCTACGGTGCCAACCGCATCAACACCGCCCATTACTTCGCAGAAGCAGAGGAAACAGGCAGCGGGCCTGATCTTGCCGTCAAAACATTCAGAGCGAATTTTGGCCTGGATGTTGATTATTATGTGCGCATCCAGCTTGAGAAGTTCCCCGGGATCATTGACGCGTTTGGGGGCTTCGACCTGACACTGGAAAAGAGCATGGGGGGGCTGGAAGCCGGCGAGCATAACCTGACAGGGGCTGAAACGCTGGCATTCATCCGCGACCGCGCTGGGACTGACGACTTCTTCCGCATGGAGCAGGGGCAGGAATTCATCAGGGTCCTGCTGCAGAACCTGACCATGCCCAAAAAATGGTTCCGCATCCCGGCTGCTTACTCAGCATTCTTTGATGCGATCGATACCGATATCCCGGGTTGGAAGTGGGGGAGGATCGCGATGACTTTCCTGCTTGCAGGCGACGAGGGGCTTAAATCATACAAGATCGACCGCGATATGACCATCCCGATCGTCACAGATGGGGGCGCGAATGTCCTGATGCCGGACTGGCTCCAGATCGTCCCGTGGATCGAGGAGAATTTTAAGTAGGGGAGTAGAAATGGAACCGAAAATATTTTGGCTTCTTAATTGTTGCATTGGTGATGATTATATTAAATCTGACAATATGCTATTGTGTCAGGTTTATAAAGATAGAATTCAGGTTTTTGATGACGAAGAACAAGTAGTGGAGATTTCGTTAAGTAATATTAAACAAGTAAAAATTGATTTCAAAATAAGCTTTACTGCATACTGGACATATGTTGAATTAACATTCAAGAATTCAAATGAGAAAATTCTATTAGAGCCAGCAAATCCTGTATATCCAAATGTAAAATCTAATATTAGTTTGACAGAATCCAGAAAATTACGAGATGTAATAAATTGTCATATTACTGGGCGCCCAGTGAATTTCCCCTCTAATCCTTATTTGCGTAATAAGAAATCCTTCAAATCAGTTGAAAATCTGAATGAAGATGAACTGAATTTGCATCCTTATGAATTTTATGAGAAGTTTATCAAAACTGGGCACAGGACGAAAATTATTATTATATTTATCATTTTTGTTCTCATGAATAGTATTGCACTTATTTACAATTATTTCATCAATAGGTAATTAGTTAAATTTCGTCAGATTGACAAAAAACCTACAAATT
>JAUWSD010000037.1 GCA_030610225.1 Chloroflexota bacterium | reverse complement strand
TATGAGCGGGAATCCAATATTCTCGCTACTCTTCGCCATCAGGCCATCCCCAGAATTTATGACTACTTCATACTCAATGACCGCGCTTACCTGGTAATGGAATTCATCAACGGGCGTAATCTTGACCACATATTAAACGAGTCAAAATCCTTCCTTCCAGAAACACAAGTCGTCTCCTGGGCTTTGGAACTTTGTGATGTGCTTGAATATCTGCATTCAAACAAACCCGAGCCTGTCATCTTTAGAGATATCAAGCCGGGGAATGTGATGATCAACAGCCAAAATCACCTCGTTCTTGTCGATTTTGGTATCGCTAAATTATTCGAAACCAGCAAAAAGAATACCATGGTCGGAACCCAGGGATACTCCCCACCAGAGCAGTACCGAGGAATGGCAACCCCTCAAGTAGATGTGTTTGCTCTTGGTGCGACATTGCACCATTTGCTTACTTTAAAAGACCCAAAGCTGGAAGCCCCCTTCTCCTTTGATGAGAGGCCGATAGCAGCAATAAATCCAAATGTATCCAAAGAATTCATCGCTGTCATAGATAAAGCATTGCAGTATAAACCGGAAGACCGCTGGCAATCTGCAGCAGAAATGCGGGAAGCATTGTTCTCAGTAGCTAAGAGGACCGGTTCCCTCGTCAATGTGATAGGAACACCTAACTTCTCAAAGCAGTCGGTAAAACCAAACTGGATCTTTGAGTGTGAAGATGAAATTCGCGGAACGCCCTTATTTAAAGATAGCGTTCTTTACCTTGGCTGCTACGACAATAATATGTATGCTGTCAATGCTGCAGATGGCAGTTTTAAGTGGAAATACCCCACCAACGGTGGCATCACTGGTAAACCAGACTATTACAAAGGAAATATTTACTTTGGATCAGAAGACACCAGAATCCATACAGTCTCAACCCAGACAGGAAAAGTAGTCTGGACATACTTCACAGAAGGAGAAATAAGATCATCTCCAACCGTGGCTCAAGGCCATATCTTTTTCGGCTCTGACGATGGCAAGCTGCACGCCGTTCAACTCCAGACAGGCAGAAGCTCCTGGCAGCATGATGTGGGTGCGCCGATCCGTTCAACACCTTTTGTAACAGAGGATCGGGTATATTTCGGTAGTGAGAGTGGTGAATTGTTCTGTATCGACTTTAAAGGTGCAATTCGATGGCGTTATAACGCAAAACGACCTGTCACATCCTCGCCAATTGTTCATCAAGACACGGTTTTCTTCGGGTCTCTTGACGGTCACCTATATGCCCTGGACGCTGAAACAGGCTGGCTCCTGTGGCGCAGCCGCATGGGACGGGGCACCATCTCCTCGCCTGTAATTGATAAAAAACGCATATTCATAGGCTCAGCTGATAATAATCTATACTGTTTCGATATCAAGACTTCTAAAGAGGTCTGGCGATTCTCTACTCAACATCAGGTAAACGGCTCTCCACTGCTGCATCAGGGTTCAGTCTATTTCGGTTCTGTTGACGGATCCATCTACTGTCTGGATCAAAGCAATGGACAGCTCAAGTGGAGATTTGAGACTCAGGGGCCAATCACTGGCAGCCCAGTGGCTCATGGTGATGAGGTATACATCGGCTCAACAGACAAAAATCTATATGCCTTTATGGCATAGAACAATGGAATATATATGAAAAAACTGAGAGAACTGTTCTCAAAGAAGAAAACTAAGCCTTCAAAAACCGGTGTGTCAACTGCACCCTTATCCGATCTTCAGTTATCTGATCTTGAGATCGATGACACCCTTAATTCAACCAAGCAATTGGTCACCGGAATTGAGCGGAATATTGGGCTTGTCAGGGCGAACAACGAAGACACAGTCTATAAAATGACCACGGCTCTCGACACCAACAACACCTCACTGAATTTTGGCATCTTCATGGTTGCAGACGGTATGGGCGGGCATAAGAACGGTGCTCTCGCCAGTGAATACTGCGTCAGGACAATGGCAGAGCATCTAATTGAAAACATATATTTCTCACTTGCCGGGCCCGATATGACGCCCCCTTCAGCATCTCTTCAGGACATCCTCAGGGAAGGCATCCTTAAAGCAGATAAAGCTGTGGGACTGAAAGCGCCTGGCGGAGGGACGACACTTACCGCAGCGGTCCTGATAGGAAATCAGTTGACAATTGCACATGTTGGAGATTCCCGGGCCTATGCGACCTATCCAGATGGGCGCATCAATACCCTCACTGCCGACCACTCAGTCGTCAGCCGCTTAGTTGAACTCGGACATTTATCCACTGAAGAAGCAAAGGATCACCCCAGAAAATCGATGCTTTACAACTCCATCGGGCAAGGCGAAACTCCAAGACCCGATATATTTACCATCAACTTCCCATATCCCGGGCATCTCCTGCTCTGTTCAGACGGTTTGTGGGGAGAGGTTGATGACGAGGAGATCGTAGATATCATAAACCAGGCTCCCAATCCACAAAAAGCAAGTTATAAACTTATGGAAGCAGCCCTCAATAATGGTGGCGGAGACAATATTGCCATAGTTCTCACAGCCCTGATTGAACAAAATACCAGTAAAAAATGAAAACAGATTATTTAGATAATTATTATTCACGCCTGGGCATACTTCCCACGGCAACATTGGAAGATATAGAAACGGCCTATCATCAGGCGGCTTGGCAATTTAATCCTGAAAATAATAGCGATCCAAATTCTATTGAGCTCTTTTTACGGGTCAAAGAAGCCTATGAATTCTTAATCGATCAGGCAAAACGAACTGATTACAATAAACTCCTGCCGAACGATTTCAACCCATTTGAAGAGATATTAATAAACACTACTTTCAGCAGAACTGAACTGGCTGTCTCTTCTGCCCCGCAGCTCCTGTATGTGTATATAGACATGATGGCACGGAAAAAGACTATCGATGAAAACTCCAGGGACAAACCCCCGCTAAATATATGCTTACTGGTCGATACATCGACCTCAATGGCAGGCGATAGGTTTAATGCAGTAAAAAATGTCTCCACAGAGATAATTCGCAGCCTGGGCAGGGACGACATCCTTTCCATCGTATCATTCAATGACTTCGCATCTGTCCTTGTACCTGCTTCCAGGGTACTTGATTCCCGCTATGCTGAGGAAAAGATCATCCGGCTCAGGACCGGAGGTAGTACTGAGATCTATAAGGGGATGCAAGCTGCAAAATCTGAGATCATGCGCTTCTACTCCCCTGATTTGATAAACCACATGATCCTGATCACGGATGGGCACACCTATGGTGATGAAGAATATTGCTATAAATTGGCGGAAGATTCATCCAGGCAGCAGATCGGCATCTCGGCGATTGGAATTGGCGAAAAATGGAAAGATGAATTTCTGGACAAACTCACCTCGATTGCAGGCGGCGGGTGTGAATATGCTGAAAATCCAAACTCGATCAAGAACATTCTCAACGAGAAGATCCAGCACCTGAACTCTATTTATGCAAATAATATTCAGCTTGAGGTCAAAACACCGGAAAATGTTGACCTAAGATATGATTTCCGATTCAAACCCAACACGGCAGTGATAGAGCCTACAGGGAATAAATACAGCCTTGGAGACATCACAACAACCCAGAGCCTCTCATTGCTTTTAGAGCTATACGTAAAAGAAACACCTCAGGATACAGATATGATGACCCTGCTCGACGGAAATTTGTCAATATCAGTTCCCAAATCTACTGAGACTAACAGGACCATGCAATTTTCTCTCACAAAAAAACTATCTACTAACCCTGAGAAAGTACCACCGCCCCCAATATTCATCACTGCAATGTCCAAGTTGAAATTTTATAGAATGCAAAACCAGGCAATGAAGGAATTAGACGCTGGTAATACAATTAAAGCTACTCAGATCCTGAGATCACTGGAAGATGAGCTGATGTCTAGAGGAGAACCAGCTCTTGCCAAAACTATACATTCTGAGATTACTAGAATACAGAAAGGTGATACTCTATCCGCACAAGGAAAAAAACAGATAAAATATGGAACAAGGAGCTTGGTCGCTCCTTCGAAAGATACGGAGATGAAACTATGACGATCAAATGTCCAAAATGCAATCATGAGGAAATCGAGGGGGCAATCTTTTGCTCTGAATGTGGAGAAAAACTGTTCGAGGATGACATCAGCACTGGAACCAGAAAGTTCAGTGATTCCCAGTCTTTATTCGAAGGGATCCCATCCCCCCCTCCAGCCCCTTCAGGCACGCTGGGTGACCTGAAACTCCTGCTGGTCCGGACCGGGCAGATGATCAATCTGCCGAACAAGGATGAATTTACTATTGGAAGGATCAGTGAAGCACAGGCGATCCTGCCAGATGTCGATCTGAGCGATTATGACGCATACTCCTTAGGTGTGTCGAGGCTGCACCTCACCTTCAGGATCATTGACAACGAACTCTTTGTCGTCGATCTCGGAGCTTCAAACGGCACCCGCGTGAATAAGCAGCGTATCACCCCCTATCAAGAAATAATGGTCACTCATGGAGATTTGATCGCAATGGGTGGCTTCCTGGTTCAAGTCCTAACCAATTAGTCTGGAGTAACTTATGGCAATTACAGCACTTGTACACATATCAAATCTGGCACCGATCCTGTGTGAGATCGATGAGATGCCAAATCCCCAAGACAATATTCTGACGATGAACAATCCCAGAAAAAGAGACGGACGGGATCTTGATTCTATCGATGCAGATGTAACAACTCTCATATATCCCTGGGCAGGTATTATGTATATTGAGATCATGTCCCTTGAAGATGAAGAAGAGATCGTAGGGTTTGTAAGAGAATGACCGCCCAAAGCATAAAAAGAAGAATATTGATCGTAGATGACGAAGAGCGCATGGTCCGGTTCATCCGCTTGAACCTGGAACATGACGGATTTGAAGTAGAAGAAGCTTTCAACGGCAGGCAGGCGCTCGATAAATTACGCCAAACCCTCCCCGATCTGATCATCCTCGATGTGATGATGCCCGACCTGAGCGGTTTTGAAGTCCTGCGCATGATCCGCGAGAGCAACGATGTGCCTGTTATCATGCTGACAGCAAAGGCCGAAGAGGACGACCGCGTAAATGGCCTTGAGCTGGGCGCAGACGACTATATCACCAAACCCTTCAGCCCACGCGAGCTTGTCAGCCGGGTCAGGGCTGTGCTGAGGCGGACTGTTGACACAAAAGAGCAAACCAGCCAGGTCATAGAGGTTGATGAACGTCTGAAGGTCGATTTCAGCAGAAGAGAAGTTTGGATCGAAGATGAGCTGGTCAAGCTCCGCCCAACAGAATACCGCCTCCTCTATCATTTCATGCAAAATGCTGGTTGGGTCATATCCCACGACCAGATCCTGGCAAATGTGTGGGGATATGAATACCGTGACGAACCGCATTATGTCCGCTTATATGTGAACTATCTCCGCCAAAAGCTGGAAGAGGACCCCGCCAATCCAAAATACATCTTGACTGAACGCGGTGTAGGCTATAGATTTGTGGACTATAAGCGGGAAAAAGATATTAAATAAAAAAAGCCCCTTATGGGGCTCTTTTTTTATTCTATGATCTCAAGATAATCCTCAACCGCCCAGCCGCTCCTGGTATGCTCAACGGGAGTTTCCAGATACCACCACCAATAACCTTCCGAGAATATCGGCCCGTCCACGACCTTGAACATCTCCAGGTCATAACCGAGGAATTGCATCGAGGATGCAGTATTGGGCTCTGTTCGCAAGTTCAAGCCCTCTCCATCTGTACCTATTATCTGCACCAGAGTATTGATCTTTATATCAGTGCCGGTCACTATCGCAGGTGTTTCAGTCGCCTGGGCGATGGTTGTTGCTGTTGGTGCTGGGGGCGTTGCTGTCGGTCCTTCGATCACAAAGATCGATGCTGTAGGAACAGCCGCCCATCCTTCGGGCTCCGGCAAAAAGTATAAATAAAAGAATACAGACAACAGCAATAGAATTGTTACCAGAGCAGTTCCGGTGATCACTGTCTCTGTCCAGATCGAACTCCATGTTTTTTTTCGTTTTTCTTCCATAATTACCCTGTTAATTTATTTTCGCTTCTCCCTATTTTACATTAGGTTGAATCTACGGTCATTAAAGAAAGCCTGCAAATTTCTGATATTAAAATCTGATATCTACCTATCCTTCTGATAATCTTTCCAGTAAAATTCAATTATTAATATGGATACCAAGAAATTGTTCAAGGAGAGATACGAGATAATAGACTTGCTCGGCAGAGGCGGAATGGCTGAGGTCTTTCTTGCCGATGACACGATCCTGAAGAGGAAAGTGGCTATCAAGATCATCAAAGCGCAGTATGCCAAGGACGAGATCTTCAGAGAGCAGTTCCTTCAAGAAGCCCGGTCAGCCGGAGGCCTCTCCCACCAAAATATCGTCACAGTTCACGATGTCGGTTTCATCAATAACCGTATCTATATGATCATGGAATATGTTCCCGGAACAGATCTATTCACTTATCAGCATCAAAAAGATGGCTTTTCTATCAGGGAAGCGGTCAATTTCATTATCCAAGCCTGCAGCGGGATCGGCTATGCCCACCGTAAGGGTATCATCCACTGCGATGTCAAACCTCAGAACCTGATCGTCACAGAAGACGGCACGCTCAAGGTCACAGACTTTGGGATCGCAAGGTTCCTCAGCAATGTGAACCCTATCGACGAAGAGAAGATAGTCTGGGGCTCACCCCAATATTTCTCACCAGAGCAGGCAAAAGGAAAGATCACATCA
Organism: Chloroflexota bacterium; assembly: GCA_030610225.1. GTDB lineage: Bacteria > Chloroflexota > Anaerolineae > Anaerolineales > UBA11579 > JABJGH01. The sequence goes on along the minus strand of JAUWSD010000037.1, from coordinate 2,032 downwards.
TACGCCGCAGATGTATATTCACTGGGTGTTGTCCTTTATCAGGCCGTGACCGGCAAGCTGCCCTTCACCGGCGGCACATCAAAAGTGTTGATGGAAAAGCATATCAATAAAACTCCCCCCTCCCCGCGCAGCATCAACTCCAAGATCCCAGTTGAGCTTGAAGGCATCATCCTGAGATCGTTATCTAAAGAACCATCATCCCGCTACCGCAACGCCAATCAAATGGGAAAGCTGCTTGAGAACCTTTATCCCAACAAGACCCCCATATTGACCCTCAGCTCTGAAAACTGGTTCAAGACAGCCTGGGCGAAGGTCAAGGCAGGATGGGCTGCTTTTCTCAAGTTCAGGGACAAGCATATCTTCCAGGTCGATAAAGACATATTCCTGTGGATCATATTCGGGGCCGCACTGCTGGCAGGGTTTCTGCCGCTTATAATCAACTCTTTAGGAATTAATTAATATGAAAAAAGAAAAAAGATGTATCATCTCCCCCTCGATCTTATCCGCTGATTTCACATGTCTTGGAGATCAGATCAGTGAGACTGAGCAGGCTGGCGCAGAATGGCTGCATGTCGATGTGATGGATGGCCACTTCGTCCCAAATATCACCATGGGGCCTGTTGTGGTCAAGGCCTGCAAAAAAGCATCCTCGCAGCTTATTGATGTGCACCTGATGGTCACAGAACCCGGCCACCTGATCGAAGATTTTGTCAGTGCAGGCGCAGACCTCCTGACGCTCTCAATTGAGGCCGTTGAGGATATAGAAGCTGGTATCCAGCAGATAAAAGAGCTGGGATGCAAAGTAGGCGTCGCCCTGAAACCCGGGACCAGCGCAGACATGCTCATGCCCCTGCTCCCCTGGCTGGACCTTGTGCTGATAATGTCAGTCGAGCCGGGATTCTCCGGCCAGAGTTTCATGCCCGAAGTGCTGGAAAAGACCCGGATGATCAGAAGTGAGCTGGACCGCGTCAACCCCGATGCCCTGATCCAGATGGACGGCGGTATCGGCGCGGAGACTATCATGCAAGCCAGGGACGCAGGCGTGGAAGTCTTTGTTGCTGGCAATGCCATCTTCAAGCACCCTGATGGGATTGGCGCAGGGATTGAGGCCTTGAGGGAAAAGTTAGACAATTTTTAGCTGAAGAAGTATTGTGTTTTCAGTTCCACCAAAAAAATTCCCGATATTTACTACCCAAATACAGCATGAGTGTTCTATCAAGTCAAAAGAATAGAAGAAAATAAATTCTGGGGTTACTCAGTTGACATAATTGACTCTATTTCCATAAAAAATATTGACTAGCAAAGGATTAATCCGGTAAGATTAGATAGACTTCCAACAAGTTCAAAAATGCACAAACCAGAAACGTGATTTCTGGCATGGTACTTCTCAAAAGACAATGGGGTCATTGATAATCAAGTATTTCTTTGAGGAGTGTCCAATGATGGTAAAAAGATGGGTAATCATAGTATTGCTTTGTGTTGGAATAACAGCTTGCAACGAATCTCCTAAAGTCTCAGATCTACCTGCAGCTACCGCAGGACAAAACCAAACCTGGATAGATGTCCCACTTTCAAACTCCATAATCCCAATATTGCCATATAAAATAATGTTTCATGGGGCTAGTATTGACGGGATCACCGGATTTGAGCTGCGGATCAATGGCGTTTTAATCGAAACTGTTCCCCCAGATTCCTCTACTTCAGAAGGAGTTAATAATGGGACGCTGTTTTTTGGGGAAACTCTTTGGACTCCGCCTGCCCCCGGTGCATACCTGATCGAAGTGAAAGCAATCGGAAATGGGCTAGTTGGATCCCCTGACCATGTATATGTAACAGTGATTGGCGACGAAGATGAAATGGTAACTCCTTCACCCACAGATGTTATAGAAGAAGTCAAGGGATGCACTTATACAGCAGTTGCAAATCTCAACTGCCGCCTTGGACCAGGTTCAGATTACATTAGTATCGGTTTCTTTTTGCCGGGACAATCTGCTCCAGTTGTTGGTAAAACAACAGATGATGTTTATTGGTA
>JAUWSD010000217.1 GCA_030610225.1 Chloroflexota bacterium | reverse complement strand
TGTGGTGCTTTCATTCAATAAATATGAATCTGACCTCGATTATCTCTTGGTCAGCAACCTCATCACACGCAAGATCAGGCAGGTGTGGGAGAAAGATGTAAATAACTTCCGCAGCAAAGATGCCTCCGAGCCGCGCCCCCTTGTTCTAGTGATCGAAGAAGCACACAAGCTCCTCAACCGCGAAATGGCATCCCAGACCACATTCAGTACAATCGCCAGGGAAATGCGCAAATACTATGTCACCCTCCTGATCGTCGATCAGCGCCCATCCCAGATCTATGACGAGGTCATGTCCCAGCTTGGCACCCGTGTGTCTGGCTGGCTTGGTGACGATGACGACATCCGCGCAGTGCTCTCAGGCCTCTCTGGTAGAGACGCTTTAAAGGGAATGCTTGCGCGTCTGCAGCCCAAGGAAGAAGTAATGCTGATGGGTTGGGGTGTGCCAATGCCGCTGCCGATCGCCTCACGCAGATACGATGACAGGTTCTGGAAAGAACTGCTTGGCGAAGATGATGTCAAGAAAAGTGCTGAACAAAATCTCGAAGAACTCGGATTCTAACGGGAGCAATATGCATAATTTAGTTAATATTCCGCTGGGGTTGGAAGGAAAAATATACCGCAGCCCAATGCCCTTTGCCTATTTTGATGAGGGCTATACAACCTTCGAAGAATTTAAAGAAGCGGAGATCGATACTGCTGTTGTGCTGGTTCCTGTAGATGAGATTTTGGTCAGGGCAGGCCTTGATCTGCTGGAGTTTTACAAGGAAAAAGGGATCGATGTAATTCACCTCCCAATGGCAGATTTCGATGTCCCCGAAAACAATCAGGATCTCGAAGATGCCATCAATGAGACCATTAAACAAGCCGAAGAAGGCAAGAATCTGGCAGTGCATTGTTTTGCCGGGCGTGGGAGGACAGGAATGTTCATAGCCCTGCTTGCGCGGCGGGTGCTAAAAATGGGAGGGAAAGAATCTGTCACATGGACACGAAAATTCTTCCCGGCAATAGAAACGGGAAGCCAAAGACAGATCGTATTGACTAATAATTATAAGGACGATTAATTCTTGTTTTTCGCGAAGACATACCCGCGGCGGCTGTTATATTCAACCCCTGAATAAGGGCCGCGTTCCATCGAATCAATGATCTCAAAGCCGACCTCTTCAAGCGAATTCACCATATGCTCACTGGGGTATAAATAGAAGTCCAGATCAACTTCCTGGTTGAACAATTCATCAACGTGCTCAATATCTTCTCCCACCAGAAAACTCATTAACAAATATCCACCGGGAGCAAGAACCCGTTCCCACTCTTGGAATACTTTCGCGATCTCTTTTGGGGGTACATGGATGATCGCATAAAAATTTACGATCCCAACCCATGAACTGTTCCCTACCTGCAGTTTACGCATATCATCACAATAAAATTCAATGTCCGGATTGAAGCGTTTGGCGACTTCTATCATCCCCTTGGACTTATCGACACCGATCACATTAATATCCATTGCTTTCAAATATCTGGCGATCTGCCCGGGGCCACAGCCAAGGTCACACACCAAGCCCTCTGTCCCAACAAGCTCTCTGAATTTATCCAAATATTCACGATCCAGGGGTTTATCTGCAAGCTCGTTTAGAAAGGCAGCGGCATAAACTTCTGCCACCGGATCATAATCATCTTTTCTCTCTGGAGTTTTATCTGCCATCTTGTCCTCTGTTTCTACATATGAAAAGATCGTTCCTGCCTTATCAGTGATCAGATCTTAACACACAATAGAACTTCTATTCATTTTGCTCGAAATGATACAAGCCCAATTATAGCAAATTAATTCAAACGAAATAAATGAAATAAAAAAACAGCGGTTCTCACCGCTGTAATAATATCAAACTAACCATCGATAATTATTTC
>JAUWSD010000025.1 GCA_030610225.1 Chloroflexota bacterium | reverse complement strand
TACTCAAGTGTTAGAGATTGGTTCGTAACAGAAGGTGAATTCATTGGTGAGGGACACTTAATCGGAAAATCTTCTGTTGCAGTGATTGGAGTCCAAGTAGCAGATGAACTATTTGGTCGTAAAGAAGGTGTTGTTGGTGAAACCATCAAACTTGATGGGCAGCCATTCAGGATCATTGGAGTTTTAGAAGAGAAGGGCGGCGCTCCAATGGGACCGATGGGGAGTGAAGATGACTTCATAATTATTCCTATGACTACGGCTCAATCAAGGCTGCTGATCAGAAACCCGAGAGATTCTGTTGATCTGATCTATGTAAAAGCTATATCTGCTGAAGCAGTAAGCCAGGCGACAGAAGAGATCACAGTTATTCTTCGAGCTCGCCATAATACTGATATTGGTGAGGATGATTTCACAATTTTTGATCAGCAGGATTTCCTAGATACTGCTTCGGCGATCACTGGTGTTCTAACGATCTTTCTTGGAGGAATTGCAGGAATATCTTTGTTGGTTGGCGGCATTGGGATCATGAATATCATGCTTGTATCAGTTATTGAGCGTACAAAAGAAATCGGGCTCCGCAAGGCAATGGGTGCTAAAAAGAGGGATATTCTGGTTCAATTCCTGACTGAGTCGATCTTACTTAGTCTTATTGGTGGGATCATTGGAATTCTTTTGGGGTGGGGAATTGGCGAGGTGGTTAGATTAGTTGCTGAGGCAAACAATACTTCCTTGAGTCCATTGATCAGTCTGGATGCGGTACTTCTGGCAACGATTTTCTCTGCAGCAGTTGGATTGTTCTTTGGGCTTTATCCTGCGAACAGGGCTGCCAGTCTTGAGCCAGTTGAAGCACTTAGGTACGAGTAATCAAGATACTTGAATAAAAATAAAACGGCTGAGAAACTCAGCCGTTTTTCTTATTAATTCTTTTACCAAGTAAATATTCCAGCTCCTCGGAAAATATTTCTATCAAAGGAGTTTTATGTTCTGCTTTGCGAACACAACTGGCAGGCTCGTTGACGAGCTCTTTAGTTTCGTCAAGGGTGATACGGCCCTGTTCGTCCAGGTCAAGGGGATGGAGGATACAGTAGAAGGGTTTGAATCTCCAAGGATGATCTCCATTTACTTCTGAAGCAACTTGTAATGTACATTTATGGTCTTCACGCATAAATATACAGGCAGTCCCACCATAATGATCAGGGTTGTCCAGAACTGTAGTGTGCGTTACTGTACCGGATAAGGAGTGCTGATCCGGTTCTGAGAGCTCGTTGAACCAGGATGAGGGTTTTTCATATCCTTTTCGCATGTGTTGAGAGATCAGGATAGAATTTGAAAGTATCTCTTTTTTATGGAAATCGTCTACCCATGCACCAAAGACACAGCATGCTGCTTTGCAATTGGAGAAATTACATCTCTGGATCGGTTCGGATTTTAACAATCGGGGATTGATTTTATTCAGATCAAATGACATGAGAATTATTGATATAGCTCTACCAAGACACCCTGAGTGCTTTCGGGGTGAATGAACACATATCTGCGCCCGTCCTTTTTTTCTCTGGGAATCTCATTGATCAGCTGGATACCTTTATCTTTTAACTGTTTCACCATCATCTCAATATTTTCTACTTCAACACAGATATGGTGAATACCCGGTCCTTTTTTCTCAAGATATTTTCCCAACCCGGATTCGGGATCGGTTGACTGCACAAGTTCTATTTTACAGCTGCCAATATTTAAAAAGGAGACTATCGCTTTTTCAGCGCCAACTTCTTCAGTCTTTTCAACTTCAAGACCTAAGGCATCTTTCCAGAAAAAAAGCGATCCTTCCAGGTCAGTTACTGCTATAGCTATGTGATTAATTTTGACAGGTATTTCCATTTCAAAGCTCCAATTAATTCGAAGGTGAGTATTCGCCCCAAATATTTCTCAGCACACCTGTGATCTCACCAAGGGTGATGTAATTTTCAACCATCTCAACAAAGAGGGGTAATAAATTTTTATCTGAGTTTGCCGCATCTTCAAGATTCCTGATCAGCTGAGATACTTTTTGTTCATCTCTTGATTCTCTTAGGATAGTAAGGCGATCCCTTGCCTCAGATTCTATGCTTGGATCAACAGAAAGAGATTCTAGTTTGATCTTTTCATCAGCCTGATATTTATTCACTCCAACTACAATTCGGTTGCCTTTTTCTATTTCTTTCTGGTGATCATAGGCAGTATTCTGAATTTCATTCTGGATGAAGTTGTTCTCGATAGCTGTTAAAACACCGCCCATGGCCTCAATTCTCTGGATATACTCAAAAGCTCTATTCTCAATCTCATTTGTAAGATTTTCAATCACGTATGAACCGGCAAAAGGATCAACAGTGTTTGTGACACCGGTTTCTTCAGCGATGATCTGCTGAGTGCGAAGTGCAACCTGCACTGACGATTCGGTGGGCAGCCACAAAGCTTCATCCATGCTGTTCGTATGCAATGACTGCGTACCTCCCAAAACAGACGAGAGGGCTTGAAGGGCGACCCGAACAATATTATTTTCTGGCTGCTGTGCTGTTAGTGCAGAACCGGCTGTCTGAGTGTGAAAGCGCATCATCATCGCGCGTGGGTTTGTGGCGTCAAATTTTTCCTTCATGATCGTTGCCCACATACGCCTTGCTGCCCTGAATTTAGCTATTTCTTCAAGGAAATCATTATGGGCGTTGAAGAAGAATGAGATCTGTTGAGAAAATTTATTAACATCCAAACCATTATCAATTGCAGCCTGGACATAAGTGATCGCATTTGCAAGGGTGAAAGCAACTTCCTGAACGGCATTCGAGCCTGCCTCACGGATATGATATCCAGAGACACTGATGGTGTTCCAGCGAGGAATATTCTCTTCACAATATTTAAAGAGATCGGTGATCAGACGCATGGAATGTTTGGGTGGGAAGATGTAGGTGCCCCTGGCAATATACTCCTTCAGGATATCATTCTGAACAGTGCCGCGAAGATTTTCTGGCTGAACGCCCTGTTTCTTAGCAACAACAATATACATCGCCAGCAGGATCGCTGCTGGCGCATTGATGGTCATGCTGGTTGAAACTTTATCAAGAGGAATGCCGCTGAATAGCGCTTCCATGTCCTGAAGGGAAGATATAGAAACACCAACTTTTCCGACTTCACCGAGAGCTATGGGGTCATCGGCATCATATCCGATCTGAGTTGGGAGATCAAAAGCGATAGATAAACCGGTTTGCCCTTTGTCGAGAAGGAAACGGAAACGCCGATTTGTTTCCTCAGCTGAGCCAAAACCTGCATATTGGCGCATGGTCCACAGTCTACCCCGGTACATGCTGGTGTGGATCCCGCGGGTATACGGGTATTGACCCGGAAAGCCTATTTTTTCAGGTGAGAGGTAAATGTTTGAAGGTTTCTGCACTATTGGGACAGGAATACCGGATGATGTTTCAATGTCATTGTTATTATTTTCTTTTTCATTTTTACCCATAATTACTCCAAAGAGGAATTTGTATCAGTATACTGTTAAAATGTGAATTTTCGGGAAAAATTGCATTAATGATAGGTGGGTTGGTTTGACAAATGATGATTTTGACAGGTATAATCAGGTTCGGCAGGTAAGACCCAAACCGTTTTGCTGGATCAAAAGGTGAGAATGTAAAATAAAAATTTATACACCTGGAATATAATCCATCAACCTCAGAGTTCGGCTTGCTTGTGAATGCCGAATTTTTTAGTTAAGGAGAAGTTGATTATATGGCAAAAGAAGAAGACAAGATACGAGTAGAAGGTGAAGTGATCGAAGCCTTACCAGGAACACAATTCCGAGTCATGCTTGATAATGATCACGAGGTATTAGCATATTTATCTGGTAAGATGCGCCGATATTATATTCGTATTCTATTAGGTGACCGCGTTTCCCTGGAAATGTCCCCTTACGATCTTTCACGTGGAAGAATTGTATACCGTTACAATAAGCGAGAAAGACGTCAGGCTATGGAACAGAAAAATAAATCATCCTAATATTAATGGATTGAAATATTATTGGGGGCAATATTGAAATGAAAGAATTCTCGCAATTACTTATCGAATCAAAAGATATATTTGGGGTAGATATTACACAATCTCAGATGCAAATGCTTGAGGTGTTTGCTGATCAAATGGCTGAGTCAAATGAGAAATATAATTTATCTGGTATTAAGGATCCAATTGATATCAGGAAGAAACATTTCCTGGATTCTGTGTCCTGTATTCCCGTGATAGGCGATCATAAGAGAAACAAGGCAATTGATATTGGAACAGGTGCTGGGTTTCCCGGTCTGGTGATCAAGATTTTAATGAATGATATTGATTTCACTTTGATTGATTCAGTTGGAAAGAAAACAATGTTCCTCGAACAGGTTACTGAGACGCTGGAGCTTGATGGTGTAACTGTGATCAATGACAGGGTGGAGACTTTGGGGCAGGACCATGATCATCGGGAAAAATATGATCTGGTATTTGCGAGGGCACTGGCGAAGATGCCTGTGATGCTTGAATATTTATTGCCATTGGCTGCAGTGGGAGGGTATGTGATCGCACAAAGGGGCACAGATACCAGGCAGGAAGTTTCAGATTTTAAATTGCTTATCAAGAGGTTGGGCGGGGAGTTGGAAGAACTTATCCCAGTAGACATCCCTGATTTGACCGAGAGGTACATCCTCAAGATTAAGAAGGTTGAACCTACACCTCACAAATACCCACGCCGCGTTGGTACCCCTAAAAAGAACCCATTGCAAAATATCTAATAATTATAAATATAAATGCAAAATATTATGCTGTATTATTTTGAGGGGATTATTTCGCCATCTTGAATCTGCCAGCGTTCTGCGTTCTCAAGAAATTCAGAAGAAAAGAGTTTTACGTCGGTTGTGGTCAGCAAAGATTGTTCGGTCTTAATAACTCTATCCAGCAGATCGTGACGTCGATCATCATCTAATTCAGCCAGAACTTCATCAAGCAGCAGAACTGGCCATTCACCGGTTTTTGTCTTGATCCAATCCATTTCTGCCAGTTTTAACGAAAGCATTGTTGATCTGATCTGACCGCGGGAACCGTACACTCCTAGATTGATTCCGTTGCTCAGGAACTCAATGTCATCTCTGTGGGGGCCCTGAGATGTTTGACCGCGGTATATATCTTCAGTTCTGTTCTTTTGAAGTTGTTCATAATAAGCGCTTTCTATTTGCTTAAGATCGTATTTGTCGCGATTGATGGTGGCGTTCATCATTGAGGCTTGACCATCATCTTTTTTATGAGGGTCGAATGATGGTACATATGCCAAATGCAGGATCTCTTTTCCACGTGTCAATTCGTTGTGAATACTGGCTGCGAATTGTTCCAGTTCCTGGATCGCTGTAATCCGCTGCATGATGATCTCGGCACCTTTTTTTGCCAGAAGCTCATCCCAGAAATTCAATTGATCCTGATCACCTCTTTTCTCAAAAAGGTTCTTTAATAGTGAATTTCGCTGAGATAGGCCTTTTCGGTATTCTGAAAGCGATTTTGAATAATGTGGATTTGTCTGCCCTATAATTGTGTTGATAAAGCGGCGTCTCTCACTTGGGCTGCCTTCGATGATCTTCATCATCTGGGGCAGAAACATGACTGAATTGAATTTTCCGAGTGCCTGCCATTCCTTGATCTTGACTCCATCATGCAGAATTTCTTTTCTGAATCTTGGTTTTCCGTTCTTGCTCTGCTCTTTGATGATCCTGATCTCAAATTGATGTTTTTGCCCAGCTTTCACATAATCGGCAACAATTCTGGCAACTGCGATGGGATTCTTTAACTCAAGGAAATTTATCAGCTCACGATCTCTTTCTGCGTGGAATGAGGAAAAAGTAGAAAGATAATAGATTGCCTCAAGGATGCTGGTTTTTCCCTGGGCATTATTGCCAGTGATAAGGGTGATATTTTCCGGCACAGAAGTTTCAAGCCTTGAGAAGTTTCGAAAATTAGTTAGGGATAGACGGGATAATTTCATTAATGTTTGTTCACCATATAAAAACCACGGTAATTGGGGTATTTTGCACCGCAAAATTACCTGATAAAAATTGAGAACATAATCTAAATTTTTATAACCGTGGCAAATTATTCAATTTTATTCAATATAGGGATTATACAATATCTTCCAAATCTTCATCAGCCATTTCAGTTATATCGTATAGTTTTTCTGCAACATCCGGGAAGAGGACCCCATGCAAATGATCGATTTCATGTTGGAAGATGCGGGCAAGCCAGCCTTCAGCTTTTATTTTAAAGTTCTTACCGTGTTTGTTTTGAGCTTTGACAGTAACTGCCAGATGCCTTTCTACATCTCCCACATAATCAGGAACTGAAAGGCAGCCCTCAATACCCATCATCAGATCATCAGACCTTTCAGTGATTTCAGGGTTGACGAATATATAGACTTTTGGTTCAACTTCCTCATCAGTTTCATCGCCAAATTCGGCGACAAATATCTTTTGAGAAATACCAAGTTGAGGAGCAGCCAAGCCAACGCCGGGAGCTTCTCGCATGGTTTCGATCATATCGTCTATTAATAGATGTAGATCCTTGTCAAAACTGGTTATTTTCTTTGCTTTGATTTTTAATCTTGGGTCAGGGATGGTGATAATTTCTCTAATTGTCATATTTCAATTCTTCTGATGTCTGTTGTGATGATTCCTTACCATTCTGAGTTTCTTCGTGGTAAGCCTTGATGAATTCGCTCATCATCGAGCGGCTTCTCTCCGCATCTTCTTTAATATTGAGTGCACTTTGCTGTTGCTTGCGGATGAATATATCGCGTTGAACCTGTGATGGATTTTGTACTTCCCTGAACTCCAAAACATCATCCGCGACATGGATCTTCACTGAGCCGAAATTGAACACAACGCGAATTATTCCTGTTCGATCTACCTGAATGCTCTGGATCTTTTCTATCGGAGCGGTCTTTTCCTTCTGGAATCCGAGTGGTTTCTTCTCAATATCAACGATAGTATCCTTGGTTACTTTATAGATCTCATTTCGATAGTCGATCCATTGATAAACAAGAATACCGATCAGGATCAGTGATGCAACAGTGCTGTTCATGATCAGAGCTTGCAGGTCTATTGAACCACCGACACTCCCACTGGGGATCTCCAGGGAATTTCTGAAGGTAACGAGCAATATTGCTAACAATCCAAGCAGCTGCCACCAAATTTTCTTGATGATCACAAACCAATGCTTGCGATAAATGATCTCATCACCAACTACCTGCCTTGTCTTGAAAAGCTTGAAAGGTGTTTTAGGTTCCGGGTCCGGTATGGGGACAGTAATAGGAAGTTCGATTTTTGAATCTGGCTCCAGTCCGATCGTCTGACGGATGGTCTGTTTTGCTGCGTAGGACCAGTCAGTTCTGGATGTCTCTTTGAGTCTGAATACAAGTTCTTCGACGATGGCTGTAAATTGATCAGGGTTGGGAATATAACCCATTGCTAAGCTGCTTGATATTGTCATCGTCTGGATATCAACATCTCCATAGTCAAACACTCGTCCCCAATAGGTGCGGTCGACTTTTGTGGCGTGAATGGTTGAGATCGGTACTTCATGCCTTGTGGAATTAAAGAAAAGGACCTGTTGTGTGGAAATGATGCGGTGATTGGTGATGATGTAATAATCATTACGCCAGTCGATCATCTCCCAAATTAACCAGAGGATGCTGAAGGAAATTGCGACACCAAAGATCAGATTAGTGTATGTGTTGACATCGAGGAATAGAAGGGCTAAGACGAATAAGGTGATCGAAGCGATTGCAAAGAAGATCGGCTTGAATATCCTGCGAATTAATCCAAGGTTATGTTTGGTAGAGATGAAATAGATGATCTCATCATCTGCCATCCAATCAAAATCATAGAAGGATGCTTTCTTCTTTGATCTGTTAATAACCTTCAAGGCAAGGGCTATCTCAGGGAATTGCTCAAATAAGGCTTCTGTATTATTTGCATCAAGCACCAGTAGAACCGAATCTTCAAGGGCTGTTATATCTGAATCATGTGGATGATCGTCAAGGATCACCGTTTCCCCAAAATGATCACCGAATTCCTTTTGCTCAAAGAATGTGCTGTTCTTACCTGATTTGTAATAAACTTCTATTTTTCCCTGATAAACGAAGAAGAGAGATTTTCCAAGATTACCCCGAGCATGAATAGATGCTCCTTTTGGCACTGATACAGTGAAAAAGAAGGGAGCTATCTCTTCGATTTCTTCAGTGTGAATATCTCTGAATAAATGCCTTTGCTCTAAAAATTTGAGGATCTGTCCTTGTTCTAATTCCATATCGGGATTTTAGCATGGAAAGAGATTTTTGACAGATTCGGCAGTTATTGTGTTAAAATCTTGGCAATATTTTATTAGGAGCATATATGCCAATTCATTTTGGAACGGACGGATGGCGAGCAGTAATTTCTGACACTTTTACATTTCATAATCTTCGTTTAGTTACCCAGGCTATTGCGGATGCGCTTGTTGCTGATAATCGCACCAATGGAGATGCGCTGATTGATGGTAAAAAACCAAAGATGAGTGTGGTGATCGGATTCGATACCAGATTTTTATCGGACCGTTATGCTGGTGACGCATCCAGAGTTTTAGCGGCGAATGGATTTAAGGCCTATCTTGCACAATCCGACTGCCCAACTCCTGCTGTTTCATATTCGATCAGGGATCTGAATGCAAAAGCAGGGATCATGATCACCGCTTCGCACAATCCTCCCAGATATAATGGCATTAAATTAAAATCAGAGCATGGAAGCTCAGCGCCACGTGAACAGTGCAGGCGTGTTGAGGTTTATCTGAATGATAATGAATCCCGAGGGCGCGGCCCAAACCAGATGGATTTTAAACTTGCATTGGAAATGGGTTTCATCGAAAAAATCGATATATTTGAACATTATTTTGAACATCTGAGGGGATTAATTGACTTTGATGTGATCTGTGAAAGGAAATTAAAAGTCGCGGTTGATTCAATGTTTGGGTCTGGCAGGGGAGTTATTGCCAATATTCTTGGTGGTACCGGTTGCGGGGTTACCGAAGTTAGAGGTGAGATGAACCCTGGATTTGGCGGGGCACATCCTGAACCGATAGCAATCTATCTTGATCCTTTAAAGGATGAGATCGCAAGAACTGGTGCTGATATTGGACTGGCATTGGACGGAGACGCAGACAGAATTGGTGCCATGGATGAAAAAGGTAATTTTGTTGATCCACATAAGATCATGTGTTTGACATTGAAACATCTATATGAAAAAAGAAATTTGAGAGGGAATGTAGTCAGGACAGTTTCTACAACACGAATGATCGATCGCCTGGCAAATAAATATGGGTTGAAGGTCCATGAAACACCTGTTGGATTCAACTATATTGCTGATTTGATGATGACTGAAGACATTTTGTTGGGGGGAGAAGAATCAGGAGGGATTTCATTCAAAGGCCATATACCGGAGGGTGATGGGATCTTGATGGGGTTGATGATGCTTGAGATCCTTTCTTCAAGCGATAAACCTTTATCAGAGCTAGTGGAAGATCTGAATAATGAGGTTGGCCCGGTTTATTATGAACGCAAAGATCTGCGTCTCAAGAGGCCGCTTGAAAAAGAGGTGATGACCAGAAAGCTAGCCGATAATGCACCAGAAGCAATTGGTGGAGAGAAAGTGGTTGATATTTTAACCGTTGATGGATGTAAATATATTCTGGAAGATGATTCCTGGCTCCTGATCCGCCCATCGGGTACCGAACCAGTGCTTCGTGTATATGCTGAAGGGCGCAGCAAGGAAATGGTAAAAGCGATGCTTGATTATGGTGAAAAAGTAGCGAATGGAGCTGCAAAAAAATAATCAGAATTCAGGTATCCTACCTAGT
>JAUWSD010000171.1 GCA_030610225.1 Chloroflexota bacterium | reverse complement strand
GGTTACTTCTTCCAACCTTTCTAAGGTCAGGAAGTTTGCATTAATGTCATCTGACCCTTCCGGTTTATTAAATACCGGTTCACAGAGCGGGATCTCAAGCGGTGGCCATTGTCCTGCAAATGCCAGACAACTGCCCGGATAAATTAACCGAATTCGTTTATAAGGTATCCTGCCGGAGCGCACGGGACCAACACCTTCGAGGAGGGTAATGCCTGCGTCGACGATGATGCTTTCGCCTGAACTCAGAGAAAATGGCTTACTGAAGTTTTCTTCGTATATATCGCTGTCTAACATATCATCTGGATCTTGATCAGCAACTGTGATGTACATCCCCTTTGGAATGTCTGCTTTCACTGTATATATTACATCTGTATCAAGCCCTTCGATCTGGTAATGGCCCCACATATCAGTTATGGTGCTGGCTATTGGCTCTTTATAAATATTTGTATAGATATTCACTTTAATATCTGCAACACCGCGTTCGCCATCATCCTGCAGTCCGTCATTATTTGCATCTTCCCAAACCTTCCCAGCAACCATCGTCTCAGCTTCGAGTTCCAGATCAGGAGAATTTTCAGGTGAAAGCCAGACCAGGCCAGCGTCACGGCTCAAGTCGTTCTCATCTGTCATCTGGATAGCGTTGCTCCAGCCAGTCAGGGGGTCAATATCGCTGTCCAGATATTCATCCTCAGCCTGTTTCTGCTGGGTGAATTTAAAAGTTTCCGGCAGCAAAATCTCGATCACCCCCACATATCCGGATTTGAGGTCAAAGCCAAAGTGTCCGTTCAGGCTTGTGGTTGTTGATTGCAGCACCTCGCCTGATTCATGATCCAGTAGATTCACGCAAACTCCCGCAACCCCCAATTCGTTCGGGTCCTGTCTGCCATTCTCGTTCTCATCCAGCCAGACCTGGTTCCCAAGTATCAGATTTTCAAACCGGACAATTTCCTCATGTACTTCACAGGCACCGATTATCGGTGTATGCGATTCGGGCATGTTTCCATAGAACACGCCCAGGAAGCGGTCCATGCCCTGCCCGATAAAAATGTTGTATACCATCGGAGTAAATGATAAGCCAGCCTGTGGACGGGCCGAGGGCGGGAAATTTGAGATCGAGACCAGCATCGCTGGATGATCCAGCAGTTCCGGCTCTAGAACTTCCATGCCGCTGTGCGGACTGTATCCTTCTGGAAAATCCGCACTGTCATATCCATAAACAACTGTTTCATCCCTCTCAGGCGGCCCAACTTCAAGAGGAAGTTGTGATGTACTTATCTCTGTAGGCGCTGGTGTTGGTGCGATCGTGGCCGTGGGCACCTGGGTGGGCACTGTGGTAGCGGTCGGGCTTGCTTCTGTTGCTGGCAATGAATCCTCGCTGCCGCATCCT
Organism: Chloroflexota bacterium; assembly: GCA_030610225.1. Lineage (GTDB taxonomy): Bacteria > Chloroflexota > Anaerolineae > Anaerolineales > UBA11579 > JABJGH01. Next base: position 1,915 of record JAUWSD010000171.1, on the reverse strand, counting down.
GCTAGCATTAATGAAAGTATTAAAATTATCCAAAATAGCTTCTTTTTCATTCATTCTCCCTATTTCTTTAGAACTGTATTAGACATTATAAGCCCTATTCTTGCTTTTTTTGCAATCTTATGAAATTTACACTTTCATATTGAAGTGATCGAATATAAAGTTTATAATTGAACCGGAAGTAATTTATGATCGATGAAAAAAACATCCAGATACTAGAAGAGTTGACCGCCAATGCCTGGAGACCAGAGTATTCCCAAATCCTGGACGGTTGGCATATTGGTTACTCGCGCGGGATCACAGGTAGAGGAAATTCCATATTCCCAATTGGCGACTTCGGAAGATATTCCCTTGATGAAAAACTTTCTCTTGCTGAAGATTTCTATAAAAGACTTAACCATTACCCCACCTTCAAGATCACCAGATCATCCCAACCCACTGAACTCGAGTCTGAATTAGTAAAACGCGGATACACGCCTAGGGACTTGACCGAGGTGCAGATATCAAATGCGGATGAAACCATGGACAACACCATCAGTGTCCTGCCCTGCCCCGCAAGGATCGAACCCGAACTAACTGATGAATGGTTCAATTTCTATGTCGAATCTTCTGGGTATTCTGATCTGAGCATTGAAGTGCGCAGAGGTGTCCTGGAGCGTATTAGCACGGTCAAAGGCTTCGCAATGGTCGAGATCGAAGCAGAGCTTGCCGCTGTTGGATTGGGAGTCATTGAAAGGGGTTGGCTGGGGATCTACTGTATGGCTACAACAACCGACCAGCGCCGCATGGGTGGGGGCACTCAGGTCCTAAACTCACTGGCTGAGTGGGGGCTTACGCAAGGTGCCGATAAAATGTATCTGCAGGTAGAAGCAGACAACGATCCTGCCAAGCGCCTTTACTCACGCGCTGGTTTTGAATTCTTATATAATTATCAGTACTGGAAAAAGTCTAAATAAAAAAGCCGGGATAATCTTCCCGACCTTATTTTATAAAGAACACAACTGTAACGCCGTCTCCACCTTCAGTAGGCCCCCCAAGTTCAAAATTCGAAACATTCTTATTCTTCTTCATCTCGCGGTGTACCATCTCACGTAATATACCGGCTCCCTTTCCATGAACAATTCGTGCAAACGGCAGCCCGGAAAGGTAGGCGCGGTCAATATAATAATCCAGCTTGATAAGAGCTTCGTCTGATGCCAATCCTATCAGAGATAACTCTGCCCCAGGCGATTCAACCTTAAATGCTCCGCTTGGAGCAGCCTCTTCAACCTCTTTCTTTGGAGCAGGGTCCTTTGCCTCACTGATCAGGTCCAAGCCATCCAGCTCAACCCTCACCCGCAGGTTTCCCATCTGTACTTCTGCATACTCCCCGTTGATCGAAGAAACCTTCCCTTTCTGACCAAGGGTGCGCAGCCGCACATTATCACCTACCCTGATCTCGCGTGTCAAGATCCTTGTAATCGGTCGTTTGACTTTCTTTTCCTGCACCGGCTCAGTTGCTTTTTCAGTCAGCTCACGCACTGTATTCTCAATCAGCTCAACTTCCTCAGCTGTACGTTTATAATTATCGATCTGTTCACGAGCGCTCTTGATCTCATTCTTCAGCGCGTCTATTTCTTTTTTAGCCTGCCGCTTTGCAGCATTCCTGATCTCAACTCTTTCTTCTTCGATATTCTCAAGGCGCTTTTCCAGCTCACTGCGTAAATTTACAATTTCATTCAAATCTGACTCGGCTTTTATACGGGCGTCCTCAGTAAGGTTTCGCTGCTGGTTGATCTCATCCAAAAGGTCTTCTACCTTGAGATTTGTGGGATCGATCACGCCTCTCGCACGCTCAACGATCTGCTCCTGAAGCCCTATTCGTTTGGCGATCGCCAATGCGTTTGAGCGCCCCGGCAAACCGACCCGCAGCCTGTAT
>JAUWSD010000018.1 GCA_030610225.1 Chloroflexota bacterium | reverse complement strand
GCATATTTAGCCCTTGGATTGGCAGGGATGCTGAGTATGCCACAATCTATTGCGCTGCCCGTTTTTATCAGTTTCCCAATGGCTGGACTTCAGATCTGGCATTTGCAGCAGATCGCCAATGGGCGCAAGCCAAGCTGGAAATTCCTGAAGATCAATAAGATCCTGATCATCACCACAGTTATTTTTGTTTTTGTAATTTCATATTTGATTAGATGACGGAGGGCGTATGCCTGAATTCTTAAGATTATTACAACCTGATGAAGCGTTGAAGACCATGTTGGATCAGGTCAGCGTTTCTCCGCAAATCGAAGATATACAGACGGAAGATTCTTTGGGGAGAGTCATCGCAGAAGATATTCATGCAGATTACCCGCTTCCAAATTTCAGACGTTCAACTGTGGATGGGTATGCTGTCTCAGCAAAAGACACTTTCGGGGCTAGCGATTCGCTGCCAGCATATCTGAAATTGATCGGCGAAGTGACGATGGGTGCTGTTGCTGATCAGGCTCTGGGGGCAAATGAATGTGCGCTCATACATACAGGCGGGATGCTGCCTGAAGGCGCAGATGCAGTTGTCATGGTCGAATACACTCAGCAAAGTCTTGAAACGGAAGTTGAGATCATGAAAGCGGTTGGGGTTGGGGAGAATGTGATCCAGATCGGTGAGGATGTTGCTGAAGGAGAGCTGGTGATCCCAGCTGGCACAAAACTGCGGCCAGCAGAGGTTGGGGGTTTGATGGCTCTTGGTGTAACCAGTATTAAAGTGGCAACAATGCCGTTGATCGGGATAATTTCCAGCGGTGATGAGGTTGTTCCTCCCCAGGAAGAAATGCTGTCCGGTCAGGTCAGGGATATTAACAGCTATACATTGAAGGTGCTGGTTGAACAGACGGGTGGTGTTCCCAAGCTCTATGGGATCATCGAAGATACGTTTGAAACGATGGTAAAGAATGTCTCAAAGGCAATCGAGGAATGTGACCTGGTGATAATCACAGCTGGGTCGTCTGCCAGCACGAGGGACTTGACAGCGAAGGTGATCAATGAGATCGGTGATCCCGGTGTTCTGGTTCACGGTGTCAATGTCAAACCCGGAAAGCCCACAATTTTGAGCATTGTTGATGAAAAACCAGTGATCGGTTTACCAGGAAATCCGGTCAGTGCGCTTGTGATCGCGGGATTATTCGTGGTGCCAGTGATAAAGAGAATGATCGGACTGGTACACGCAAGGCAGAAGCCAAGAGTTCAAGCAGTGCTTGGAGTTAATGTGGCTTCCTCAACTGGAAGAGAAGAATGGGTACCGGTGAAATTGATCCGCGATAATGGCGGGTTAGTGGCTGAGCCGATATTCGGGAGAAGCAACCTGATTTTCACTTTGGCAAAAGCTGAGGGTTTGATCAGGATCGAGCCGGATAATAATGGCATTTTGGCTGGTGAAACAGTCGATGTGTGGTTGATGTAATATGACTATTTATTTGAAAGACATTCCTCTTGAAACTGCACAAGCAAAATTAGATGAAGCCCTTAAGTTAAATGGTTTAGACGGAATCCTGGGGACAGAAGCAATCCCTCTTGATGAAAAAGCGGTAGGGAGAGTGGTTGCAGAGCCTGTTTGGGCAAAGATATCATCTCCACATTATCACGCTTCTGCGATGGACGGTTTTGCCGTCAGGGCGGAAGAAACAGCGGGTGCCAGCCTGACTAACCCTGTCATTTTAGAATTAGGTGCTCAAGCGGAGTATTTGGACACTGGCGATCCTTTGCCAGAGAAGTTCAATGCAGTCATCATGATAGAAGCAACTGAGCCTTTGAATAAAGATGGAAGCATTTCGACTGCTCCGCGGAAGCCAAACTCGATCAGGATCAGGCAGGCAGCAGCGCCTTGGCAGCATGTAAGACCAATGGGTGAGGATATGATCCAGACCCAGCTGGTTCACCCAACCGGAAAAGTTTTAAGCTCGGTTGATCTGGGTGCCATCGCTGGAAGTGGGCATCAACAGGTTGTTGCTGCACGGAAACCCAAAGTGGCCATCATTCCAACCGGAACCGAATTGGTGCCAGTAGGGCAGAAAGCAGAAGTTGGCGAGATCATTGAATATAACAGCATCATGCTGGCTGCTCAGATAAATCAGTGGGGGGGAGATGCTTCCAGATTTGAGATAACCGCTGATGAGTATGATCTGATCAGATCACAGGTGAAGAAAGCTGTGGAAAAATTTGATCTTGTACTGGTGAATGCCGGTTCATCTGCAGGTTCTGAGGATTTCACTGCACAGATCGTAGAAGACCTTGGTGAGCTTTTGGTTCATGGCATTGCAATCCGACCGGGGCATCCCGTGATACTTGGAGTGATTAAACGGGACAATGGAAAAGCAGTGCCGATCATCGGAGTTCCTGGATACCCTGTTTCAGCGGCTTTGACAGGCGAGATATTTGTTGAACCATTGATCGCAAGATGGCTTGGCAGATCCCCCGTATACAGAGATGAGATCGAAGCAGAATTAACGAGAAAGATAACATCCCCGGCAGGAGATGATGATTTCATGCGGGTTGCGGTAGGTAGAGTTGGGGAAAGGACCCTGGCTGCACCATTATCCCGCGGTGCTGGGGTGATCTCTTCATTGGTTAGAGCTGATGGGATCACAGTAATTCCGAAAGGCTCGCAGGGAGAATCTGAAGGCACAAAAGTTAATGTGAAGTTATACAGAAACCGAAAAGAAATAGCTGAGACCATTTTTATGATCGGGTCACATGATATGACCATCGATATTCTGGCCCAGTTCCTGGCGGGAAGGGGGCGAAGGTTGGTGTCGGCGAATGCTGGAAGCCTGGGGGGGCTGGCAGCGTTGAGGAAGGGATACGCACATCTGGCAGGAATCCATTTATTGGACCCCAGGAGCGGTGAATATAATTTGCCATATCTGGATGAATATCTGCCTGACACTCCTGTAACGATCATTGGTATGGTTAATCGGAAACAGGGACTGATGGTGCAGAAAGGTAATCCTGAGAAAATCAGGGATATCGCTGATGTTGTCAATCGGGGACTCAGGTATGTCAATCGGCAGCGCGGAGCCGGGACAAGGATCCTTCTGGATTATGAGCTTGAACAGTTGGGATTGGATCCAGGGGATATGCTCGGATATGACCAGGTTGAATTCACTCATTTGAACATCGCGGCATCAGTTGTGTCTGGGAGGGCAGATTGTGGATTGGGCATTGCGGCAGCTGCGCAAGCGTTGGAGCTTGATTTCATCCCGCTGTATGACGAACAATATGATCTTGCAATTCCAAGCGAATATTATCAAGATGAACTACTGCAGCCCTTGATGGATACTCTTCAAAGCAAAGATCTGCACGATGCCATATTGAGTTTACCCGGGTATAGCATTGAGAATATCGGGAATTTGTGGAAGGAATAAAAAATCCTATATTGCAAAATATCTTGCAATATAGGATTAGATAATATAATACGTTGCTGTTATCTACTCGACGGTGACTGATTTTGCCAAATTTCGGGGCTGGTCAACGTCTAAACCTCTAATTGAAGCAATATGATATGCAAGGATCTGTAGGGGGATGACTGCAATTACGGGGCTAAGCATCCAAAATACATCCGGTATCCACATGACTTCATCAGCTAATTCAGGGATCTGTTCGTCGCCATCTGTTGCGATGACCAGCACAGGCGCATTCCTGGCTTTGGTCTGCTCGACCTGGCTGACCATTTTGTCGTACCAGGGGTCTTTGGGGGCGATCACGATCACCTGCATGTCCTGATCAAAGAGGGCGATCGGCCCGTGTTTCATCTCTCCACCCGGGTATGCCTCAGCGTGGATGTATGATATTTCTTTCAGCTTCAAAGCACCTTCATAAGCGGTAGGCATGTTCACGCCGCGCCCCAGATAAATGCTGTTATTCACATCAACAAGTTTCCTGGCAATGCGCTCATATTCCGTTTCGCGGGAGAGAACCTGGCTGACCAGGTTTGGCAGACTGCGAAGTTCGTTGACATACTGTTTGCGGGTTTTTTCGTCGATTTCATCCCGCAGGTCTGCTAACAGGATTGCTAGCATGTATTGGTCGACCAGGGGAGCAGTGTATGCTTTCGTAGAGGCAACCCCGATCTCCGGTCCAGTCTGCATCAGGATGTGCCCATCTGAGATGCGCATGGCCTGCGAACCCATCACATTTACTATCGTCCAAAGGGTAGCACCGAGTCTTTTACCCTCTGCCATTGCAGCGAGTGTATCTGCTGTCTCCCCAGACTGGCTGATCGACAGTACGACTGTATTTTCTGTGATGATCGGGTCTCTGTATCTGAATTCGGAAGCAACATCAACCTCTACCGGAATTCGGGCAATTTTCTCGATGATGATTTTACCAACCATGGCTGCATAAGCGGCAGTCCCACAGGCTGTGATGATGATCTTCTCGATCTTGTTGGCGAACTCTTTAGTTAGATTGAGCTTGGGTAGGGATATCCTGCCGTTGGCAAAATCAACCCGGCCATTGATCGTGTCGGTGATGGATCTGATCTGTTCATGGATCTCTTTCTGCATGAAATGGCGGTATTCGCCTTTCTCAGCAGCAATCGGGTCCCAGGGAACGGTCTCGGTTCTGATCTCAAGTTTGTTCCCGTCAAGGTCATAGACCGCTGCGCTGTCTTTTGTGACGACAGCGAGTTGATGGCTTTCGAGGTAAACAACTTCTCTGGTGTGCTCAAGGATGGCCGGCAGGTCAGATGCGATGAACATTTCGCCCTCACCGAATCCCAGCACAACCCCGCCTGCGTTCCCTATACGGGCAGCGACGATCTTATCTGGTTCATGCTTTGAACCGATAACCACGCCGTGGTGACCTTTGAGGTGTGAGAGTGCTTTTCTGACAGCTTGGAGAAGGTCATTTTCTGAGGAAAGGTAGCGTTCAATTAAATGGACTATGATCTCGCTATCAGTATCTGAATTGAATTCTGCACCTTCTGCCAATAATTCTTCTTTTAGTTCTTTATAATTTTCGACGATGCCATTATGAACGACGACAACATCACCAGTAGCACCGATATGCGGGTGAGCATTTCGGGTATTTGGTTCACCATGCGTTGCCCAGCGGGTGTGCCCAATTCCGAGATGACCTTTGATGGGGTCATCATTGACCGTAGAGAGTAATTTTGATAATTTTCCTGCATCCCGGCGAATCTCAAATCCACCATCTTGCAGTACTGCTATTCCAGCTGAATCATACCCCCGGTATTCAAGCCGTTTTAAGCCGCCTAATACGATCGGCGTGGCATCACGCGGACCTACGTATCCAACAATTCCACACATTTGGAGTCCTCCAATATTCTTTTACCCATGTTCGAATTCTTTTGTACAGCAAGTTTCCAGGCTGGCATTGTGATCCGATTTCGGTTAGGAGGAAAAGATTTCGGGGTCATGGTAACCCGGAGGGCTTCCGCTGAACTTTCGATTTTCTCTGAAATTGTTCGAAGCATAGCTTCGACTACTTATCAGATTAGCTTCACGTTGAAATGAAGAACCCTCAACCTCGTCACCCTGCGAACAGGGCCTTGCGCTATCTTTTCCAAGATCTTTCAGCATTATACCGCAATATGATAATTATATACTTTTTTACGAAATTTCGCATTTTTTTGGAAAATAAAGCCAAATTTGATGAGACAAACGTATAGGTTTTGTATATTTACTGTATGAGTTCGATATGAAAAATCTACTATAATAAATTAATAGAGAGCGGAGGATTTATTTCCTGCGTGGTATAATTTCTCGTTATTGAAAGCATGATAAACATGAATATAATTCAATTAAATCTCTTATTGAAGGTGGAGCAACTTGGCATTTAACCCTTTGGAATGGATCCTCAGCCGAATATCTTTGGATATTGGTATCGATCTTGGAACTGCAAATACACTTATATATTTAAAGGACAAGGGCATTATCATCAACGAACCTTCCTGGGCAGCTATCAACAAACGCACAAAAGAGCATTATGCTTTTGGAGCTGAAGCAAAAGCAATGGTCGGGAGAACTCCTGCAAATATTGATACGATCAGACCTTTGCGCCATGGGGTGATCTCCAATTTTGAAGTTACTCAGGAAATGCTTGATTATTTTATCAGCAAAACCCAGGAACAGAATTTTGTTCCCTATCCCCGTCCAAGAGTAGTGATCGGGCTTCCATCTGGCGTAACAGAAGTTGAGCGAAAGGCAGTCACTGACGCAGCCATGATGGCTGGTGCCCGGGCAGCATACCCGATCGAAGAGCCAACAGCATCAGCGATAGCAGTCGGTCTACCGATCGACAAGGTAGGCGGGAGCATGATCGTTGATGTTGGTGGAGGCACATCTGACGTAACTGTATTCTCAGTTGGCGGTATCGTGACGTCGCGTTCTCTGCGAGTTGCTGGTGATGAAATGGATAAAGATATTCTCCAGTATATCCGCAATAAATATAATCTCCTGATCGGTGAGCGAATGGCTGAAGAGGTCAAAGTAAACATCGGTTCTGCATTCCCATTGAAAGAAGAGAAAACATTTGTAGTTCGTGGTCGAAATCTCGTGACCGGGCTGCCTGAAACGATAGAATTATCATCAGTAGAGATAAGAGAAGCATTATCGGACAGTCTAAAAGCGATCATGGATACGATCATTGATGTGGTCGATGAAGTACCGCCAGCGATCATTGCCGATCTGATGGATATTGGTATTTGTTTGGCAGGCGGTGGCGCAAATATGTATGGCCTGGCTGAAAGGATCAGCAACGAGATCAAGATACCAACATGGGTGGCAGAAGATCCGATGTCATGTGTAGCGAGGGGAGCGGGTATGGTTCTGGAAGATTTTGACCGGCTCAAAGGCTGGTTGATGCCGGTCGATTGATCATTTTTGAATGGGTTTTTCCCCATTCTACAGATTATTATGAATTCCTCATCACGCCGTTTTTGGCAAATTACCGCTATAGTAATAATTTCCGTTGGGATCTTGTTGATGGGTTTGGGCGGATATTTTAATCGTATTTCCAACACAGTTTTGAATCCTTTAACCAGTACTATGGAATGGATCTACCTGAGAGTGCAAGTTGTCTCAGACCTGATCCAATCTCCAAATGAACTTACAGAACTTCAAACCCAGAATTTGAAACTTGAAGCTGAGGTGGCGGATCTGCAATCTCAGATTATTCAATACCAGGAAAACCAAAAGGATTATGAGATCATCTCTGCCTTGCTGGATTTTGCTACTGAAGAACTGCAGAATGAATATTTGACTGCAATTGTGATTGCGAGAGATTCAAGCCCATTCCTCAGGTATATCATCATCAATAAAGGTTCAGATGATGGCATCCAGCGCGGAATGCCAGTTGTGAATGAGCAAGGTTTGATCGGTAGGGTTACGGCAGTTACTACAAATGCGGCCAGGATCCAGCTTATTTCAGACCCAGAATCAAGGATAAATGTTGTCATCCAACCCGATAATATTGAGGGGGTGGTATCCGGCAGTGTGACTGGCGAGCTATCTTTAGATCTTGTTCCGCAGGATGCAGAGATCAATCCCGGTGATCTGGCGTTGACGATGGGCATCGGAAGTAATTTTCCGGGTGATATCGTTGTAGGAACTGTTACGAGTGTACGGGATCAACCTACAGCTTTATTCAAAGAAGCCACATTGGAATCAAGGGTTGATTTTGATGATCTGAAGATCGTTCTGGTTGTAATTAGTTTTGAACCTGTTGATATTTCTGTTTTGATCGAAGAATAAAGGTTAATCAATGATCGAGTTATTGACAGCAACAGTCTTGATGATTTTAGCTACAATAGTTCAAGCTTCTCTTGTCTCACAGGTGAGGATATTAAATGGGATGAGCGACTTGATCTTATTGTTATTGATCTCATGGCTGCATTTTGAAAAAACGAAACATAAATGGATCCTGGCAATTATCGCTGGTTTATTTTCGGGATTGATTTCGGCTATTCCATTCTGGGTGTTCATACCAGCATATTTGTTGATCACTTATATTATCAGTCAGATCCACCAGAGGATCTGGCAGGCACCATTGGTGATGTTATTCCTGTCATCGATCATTGGATCAGCGATAACTTATGGTGCACAGTATGTTTACCTTCTGGTCACTGGAGTGCCGATCTCATTGGCTGAAAGCTTAAATCTGGTGATCAATCCAAGCATGGTCTTAAATCTGATAGTTATTTTGCCTGTGTATGCCTTTACAGGTGAAATTGTAAAGATGCTTTACCGTGAAGAGGTTGAGATCTAATGCGCAACAGTAAATTCAATGACGGAGCTAACATCGAAAGATGGAGGCTTTATACCTTTGGCGGTGTAGTTGTTTTCATCATTTTAGTATTTGTCATTAGATTATTCACCCTGCAAATTCTTCAAAACGAAGAGTGGTTAGGCCAGGCAGAAGATAATCGGACGATCACGATCAGCACCCCAACAAGAAGGGGCGTTATCTATGACCGCAACGGACTCCTGCTAGCAAAGAACATCCCATCGTATAACATTGCAATTACACCAGCGCTGCTTCCTGATGAAGAGGGTGAGGTTCAGGAAATACTTCGGCAGCTATCAGAGTTTACTGAGCTTCCTCTGCATAAAGGCTCAATTGATGATCCATTGATACAGTGCGGTGAAGGGTTGGGTATCTCTGAGATGGTGGAGATCGGATTATCCTTTTCTCCATATACACCTGTCTTAATTGAATGTGATATTGACAAAGAAATCGCGATGGTCGTATCTGAAAATGCAGTATATTGGCCGGGAGTTTCGATCGATATTGAGCCGGTGCGGGATTACCCAACTGGAGACCTGACCTCAACATATATCGGATTTTTGGGACCGATCCCGGAGATATTTGCGGAGCAGTACGAAGAACTGGGATTTGTGACCAACCGCGATAAAACCGGCTATGCAGGACTGGAATTGTTTTTTGATGAGGTTCTGCGCGGAACCAATGGGCAACGAATCGTTGAGGTAGATGTTGCTGGTAAAGTCCTCAGGGACATTGATGCAGTGCAAACACCGGAAGACGGTTTGAATTTGACATTGACAATAGATATGCGCCTGCAGCAGGCTGCCAATGCGATCATGGAAAAAGAGCTCAATTTCTGGGAACTTTGGCTTGGTGAGAAAAGATATACAAGCGGTGTGGTGATCGCTATGGATCCCAATACGGGAGAAATTCTGGCTATGGTATCCTGGCCATCCTATGAAAATAACCGTATGGCCCGTTATATTCCAACATACTATTATGAGCAGCTAATAGCAGATTCAACTGAGCCTCTGCTCAACCATGCTGTCGCAGCTGAGATGCCAGCAGGGTCGGTGTTCAAATTAGTGACTGCAGTTAGTGCTTTAAATGAGGGTGTTATTGGCCCTTATGATGTGATCAAAACTCCACCAGAGATCGTGCTGGAGAATGCTTACACAGCTAATAATCTTGGAAGATCTCAGACCTATGTTGACTGGTATGATCCAGGATTTGGTCAACTGAGCATGATCGGTGGTATATCCAATTCCAGTAATGTTTATTTTTATCAGATTGGCGGTGGAAACGAGCCGGAAGTTGATGAGGGAGGAGTGGGAATTTGCAGATTAGGGACATATGCAGAAGCAATTGGCTATGGTGATTATCTTGGGATTGAACTCCCATATGAAGCAGACGGGCTGGTTCCTGATCCGACATGGAAGAGAATTTATCAGGGTGAAAACTGGTCAACGGGAGACACATATCTTGTAAGTGTGGGTCAGGGATACATTGAAGCGACACCTCTTCAAGTTCTTATATCCGCAGCGACAGTTGCAAATGATGGTGTCGTGATCAGACCAACCTTGGTGCGGGAAACTGTAGATAACGAAGGTAATGTTGTCCCTCTGGTTGTTGATCAATATGGAAATATTTTGGACATTGATGTATCCCCAATTGGAGAGATCTCAACTGTTGTTTATGATGAGAACGGGAATGAGATCGATCTATTGCTGCTGGATTCAAATCAACAGATCGTGGAATACCCACTCACAGATTTCTATGATGAAGAAGGCGATCAATTGATACCTTTTGTTGAAAGTCCCTGGGCTGTAGACATTAAATGGGATGTAACAAAAGATCCGGTAATTAAGAAATATTCAAATCCATCCGGAATCGGAAGCTGCAAAGAAACTGGTGAGACCGTGACAATTGAACCCTGGGTCTTTGATATTGTGCAGCAGGGGATGAGGCAGGCTGTCACCGATGGAACATTGGAAGATATATTTGAAGGCTTTGATGAAATAGCAGTAGCAGGAAAGACCGGATCAGCAGAATATTGTGACAAGTACGCACTGGAAAAGAATGCCTGCCAATTTGGCAGATGGCAGTCACATGCATGGACTGTTGCTTACGCACCATACAATGATCCGGAGATAGCAGTTGTTGCATTTGTCTATAACGGTAATGAGGGAGCAACTGTTGCAGGTCCGATTGTCCGTGATGTGATTGAAGCATATTTTGAATTGAAGGAAATTGACAGCGACTGATGAGATTAACTTCCTGGCGTAATTTTGACTACTGGCTGCTTGGGGCAGTATGTTTGCTATTAATTTTCGGGATAGTGATGATCGATTCAGCCATTGCCGGAAATATTGAGCTGGTAGAAGAAAACGTCGTAAGAAAACAGATGATCTTTGCAGGGATTGGATTAGCCGTTGTCTTCATCTTTACTTTCCTTGATTATCATGTCTGGGTTGCTCTTGGACGCATCTTATATATCTTTGTTGTGGGATTCTTGTTGTGGACCATGGCAGCTGGTGAGACTGCGTTTGGTGCTGAGCGCTGGATCGACCTAGGATTTGTACAGATACAGCCCTCAGAGCTGGCGAAGATCGCTGTTATCTTGATCGCGGCTGATTTTTTCGCTCGCAATAAGCATAGAATGGATCAATTTCAATGGATCATCAGAAGTGGGATTTTCCCGCTAGGGATGTTCGCATTGATTTTCTTGCAGCCTGATCTCAGCACAGCAATAGTGATTTTGGTGATCTGGGCAGCGATGGTTTTCGCAATTGGGATAAAACTGAATCATTTATTGTTATTAGGATTGCTGGCTGTTGTGGTT
>JAUWSD010000083.1 GCA_030610225.1 Chloroflexota bacterium | reverse complement strand
ATACACCGCAGTCACAAGCAGCCAATGTCCTATGATCACAAATATGATCGAGAGTATGCGCAGAAAATCTACAAAGCGATTCCTTGCTGCTGGTGTATTCTTAGACAAAAATATGGCATTTCGCCATATTTTTTTGAAATTATTTTCTGCCATTAATTTAATTAACTCAGTATGTTTATAAGAGTTCCTGCTAATCAAGGATTTGGGACAGGAATAATTTTGTGCGTTCGTGCTGCGGGTTGTTAAAGAGCCCGTCTGGAGTGGTTTGTTCTACGATCTTTCCTTCATCCATAAAGATGATCTCATCAGCAGCTGCTCTTGCAAAACTCATCTCATGCGTGACCACGACCATCGTCATACCTTCTTCAGCCAAGTCCAACATCACGTCCAATACTTCTTTGATCATTTCCGGGTCAAGGGCACTGGTTGGCTCGTCAAAGAGCATGATCTTCGGGTCCATTGCCAAAGCCCTCGCGATTGCCACACGCTGCTGCTGTCCACCCGAGAGATTATCTGGATAAACATCAGCCTTTTCCAGGATCCCCACCCTCTCCAATTTCTGCAAGGCGATCTCTCTTGCTTCTGCTTCAGAGCGTTTGCGAACAGCCTTTTGAGCCATGGTAATATTCTCCAGCGCAGTCAGGTGTGGGAAAAGATTGAATAATTGAAATACCATCCCAATATCTGCTCTGATGTTATCCAGCTTTTCATGCTTTGATTCCAGACAAACACCATCGATCCAAACTTCACCGCTGGTCGGAACTTCAAGATGATTTATGCATCTTAGCATAGTTGACTTGCCAGAGCCGCTTGGACCTATCACGACTACAACTGATCCGCGTTTAACATTCAAGCTGACGCCATCAAGTGCTTTTACTTTTCCAAAGTAACGATATAGATCTTTGATCTCTATTATGTTATCTGCCATCGGTCCTCATCCTTTTTTCTATGCGATTCATGATCCTGGACAGAACAACTGTCATGGTCAGATATGAAAGAGACAGAATTGTGTAAGCTTCACGGAATCTAAATGTACTACCTGAATATACTTTGGCCATATATGTAATGTCACCAACTGCAAGTAGAGACACCAGCGAGGAATCCTTCACCATTGCTACAAAGTCATTGCCCAATGCAGGCAGGACATTCCTGACAGCCTGTGGAAGGATCACATATCTCATTGCCTTCCCAAATGACATGCCCAGTGATCTCGCTGCTTCCATTTGCCCCCTGCCAATCGATTGGATACCAGCCCGGAAAATTTCAGCCAGGAATGCCCCATAAGTCACTGAAAGAGCAATAACTGCCCTGGCCTCCATCGGAATATCCTTGTTCTCTATTGGTATTCCCAATGCATTCATCCAATCAACTACAACGGGGACCCCAACGAGAGCAATAAAAAATATTAAAACCCGCATGGGGATGCCCCTGAGAAATTCTACATAAAAGGTAGCAATATTATTTACAAATACATTTCTGGAAATTCTGCCCAGTCCAGTTAACAAACCCAGCAAAATTGCTATTAAATATGAAACTATCGCTATTATTACTGTTACGCCAATCCCCCGAATAATAAACATAAAAGCTTCCTGAAGATTTTCTTGAGTATAAATACCCACAGCAGTTGCTATCAAAATTACGATTAATAAATACAACCACCATGGATGGGACCTCCATGTTTTAATCTGTGATTCGTCAACAATCTCTTCAGGCGGATCAAATTGTTTTTGAGAGTGATATAAATCGCCCAATATCTTCTCCTTGATCAGAATATGCAAGAACCGGTGGAGTTATTACCCCACCGGTATCTTATTACTTATGGATAATCAGAGCTTTATTTATTCCTCAGGCTCTGCATAGGCACCATCACCAATATCATCATATGATATTACAAAGTCTGAGCCAAAATATTTTGTGTTAATCGTATCAATAAATCCATCTGCGATCATTGAATTCAAAGCGTCATCTACCACATCAACCAGGTCACTACCTTTTGGATAGATGAATCCAAGCCAGTCGCTGGACATTGAATCTCCAACCAGCTTAACCAGATCGGCATTCTCTCCCATGTATCCTTGACCAGCAACATCATCTATGATGATCGCGTCAACATCACCAGAGATCAATGCCTGGATTGCAAAGGGGAATGTCTCAAATGCTTCGATCCTATCTTCAGGCAAATAGGTAGCTGCAACTTCATAATTAGTTGTACCAACTTGAGTGCCAAGTACGAATTCTTCATTTGCTACTATTTCTTCAATACTTGAGAAGCGGTCTTCATCAAGACGGACAAGCAACCTCTGTTCTAAGGCAATATATCCTCTTGAGAAATCAACGATCTCTGCACGATCATCTGTGATAGTAATTCCATCACCTGCTGCGTCAAATTGTCCGACTGAAACTGCCAGGATCATGCCATCCCAAACTGCCTCAACAAATACTGGGGTGCAGTGCAAGCGGGTGCAAATTTCTTCCCATGCATCATAGTCCCAACCTGCAGGCTCATTTTCACCGATCACAATATAGTTGAAAGGCAGATATGCATTTTCAACCGCGATCGTAACTTCCCTGCATTCAAGGTCATGCAGAGCATCTTCTGCAGTTCCCAAACAACCTGCAGGATCAGCAGAACCGCAGGCGGCCAACATTAAAGCAAGTACTAATATGGTAAACAAAAATATCTTTTTTGACATATCTTTCCTCCGATAGAAAGTTTAAGAACTAATAAATTTAGTATATAGAACTGAAATGCCAATGTCAACATGGCATTTGTCACCCATCATGAAAAATTATTAGCAAATCTGTATTTTAACCTCCTTCTTTTCATCAAACATGTGTTTCACACTTGTTTTGAGAGAAATAAAATCACTTCCTGATTGAATTCTTCTGGATGCTCCACTGGGGTAGCATGCCGGGAATCCTCGATCACAACCAGCTCTGCCTGCGGCATCCTGTCCACATATGATTTTTTAGAATCTACAGATGTGTAATCTTCATCTGCTGCTATTACACAAGTTGGAATATCAATGTTTTGTAGTTGATCAGCCACACTCCAATTTATGATCGTACGCATTGAAGCAATATAAGCTTTTGGGTCATTCTTTGACCATCTCTCAATAAACTCATTTCTCAAGTATTCTTGCTCAGGTTTTGAAAACAAGCGTTTACTCAAAACTTCCCCCATCTTTCGCATCCCAAATAAGCGGACGAGCATTGTTCGCATGAATACCTGCCAATGGTCCTTTATGGTCTGAACCAGAAATTCAGGATTGGTGTTAACTATCACCATGCTCTTCACCAAATTGGGGCTATCAACTGCCAGTTGAAAAGTGACCATCCCTCCAAGAGAGATACCGACCACATGTACAGGTCCAAGACCCAGCGACTTGATCAATTCGGCAGCATCATTAGCAAAGATAGACATACTGTAAGGGCCTGGTGGTTTATCTGTTTGTCCATGACCCCGCAGGTCAAGGGCGACCACTTTATATTTATCAGAAAAGACGGGCGTCTGTCTTTCCCAGTCCAAAGAGCTGGATCCCAAACCATGGATCAACAGGACAGGTTGCCCCTGTCCGTATTCCTCATAATACAATTCAATATCATTGACATGGATTCTGGGCATTATGTCACCTCTTAAATATCACTACACTACCATTCTTAAATATAATAGCTTAATATATTAAGATTTTATGCAAATTCATCATAAGCAGCTTCGTTTCATCAAATTTTTCTAGTAAACTCTCATTATGAAAAAAGATGCTGTAAAGGCTTTTACACACCCCAACATCGCATTCACTAAATAATCACAATAATCACATCTACATTGCAGCAGATCGTAGGATAAGAATATTTGCTGCTGGTCAGCTCAATTCCACATCGTACGGATGAGATTCGCACAATCCAACTGGTTGCATTACAATTATTTTAATAGCTATTTTGAATATAAACCTCCCTTTCAGGAGGATAAAGATAAGGAGAAATATAATGAAGCGTTTTTCTTTCTTAATAATTTTGGTGATGCTATTTTTCTTATCTGCCTGCAGTGGAGAAAAGGATAATAACATCCTTGATATTGGGATACCCCCCGATAATTACACATCAGATCCAGCGGCATATATCCCATTGAGCACTAAGCTTGAAGGCAGTGAAGGATACCCCTGGTGGAATGACACTGTCTTTTATGAGATCTTTGTGCGCAGTTTTTATGACAGCGATGGCAATGGAGTCGGAGATTTTCAGGGCCTGACAGAGAAATTGGACTATCTCAATGATGGCGACCCCGCCACATCCGATGACCTGGGAATTACCGGGATCTGGTTGATGCCGATCAATCCCAGCCCCTCATATCATGGTTACGATGTGACTGATTATTATGACATTAACCCAGATTATGGTTCAATGAAGGATTTCAAAGTCTTTTTGGAGGAAGCTCACAATCGTGGTATCACGGTGATCATTGACCTGGTGATCAACCACACTTCTACAAAACATGCATGGTTCCAGGCTTCTACTGATCCAGAATCTGAATATAGAGAATATTATAATTGGCAGGAAACTCGCCCCCCCATAGCTGATTGGCATAAATGGAATCCGACTGGCGATTATTATTATGGCCTCTTTTGGGAAGGAATGCCTGATCTGAACCTTCGTAGCGAGGTAGTCACTGAAGAGATCTATCAAATCGCAGGCTTTTGGCTCTATGAGGTTGGGGTAGATGGATTCCGCTTGGATGCTGCCCGACATTTGATCGAGGATGGCAGTGATTTTTCAAACACACCAGAGACCCATGATTGGTGGAAAAGTTTCAGAACTTTCTATCAAGAAATCAATTCAAACGCCATGATGATCGGCGAGATTTGGGATATCTCAGCCAATGTGATTGAATACCTGGAAGGCGATGAACTCGACCTTGCCTTCAATTTTGATCTTGCATCAGCCTACCTGCGAGCTGCTAAGAACGGCGTGGTTACCCAGCTCAAGACAGTTATCAGCAATGATATTGACCGTTATCCATCTATGCAATTCGGCTCATTCCTGACCAACCACGACCAGAACCGACTGATGTCTCAGATCAAAAGTGAGGATAAGAATAAGATTGCAGCAGCTTTACTGCTTACTGGCCCAGGCGTACCTTTCTTATACTATGGTGAAGAGATCGGGATGTCCGGCATGAAGCCAGATGAGGACATCCGGACAGCGATGCAATGGAGCAATCAAACCAATGCTGGCTTTACCAGCGGGAAGCCCTGGCGCATCAATGATGATTATTACGGTGATATTAGCGTTTCATACCAAACCGATGACCCCGACTCTTTGCTTTCTTGGTACCGCCAATTGATCCACCTACGCAATGACCACATCGCCCTCAGAGTCGGAGACACCTATATTGTCGACGTGGATACAGACAGCAAGGCGATCTTTTCAATGCTGCGCACTAGTGATGATGACACCATCCTGGTTTTGATAAATTTGGCAGGAGCACCAGTAGATTCCTTCTCGCTAGGTTTTGACGAAGACCAACTACCAGATGGCTCTTACCGCCTGGTCTCCCTGCTGGATGATACGATGGCCAGTGGCTTTGAGGTCATTGATGGGACAATTAGCGGGTATGTGCCGGTCGAGGCTTTGGAGGCATATCAGGTCTTGGTGCTTCAGATTATTAATGAATAGAACTATGAATCAGTGCAATAAAACCTCCCGAAATAATTCGGGAGGTTTTATATTTTCACTTTTCTCTACTGATATAATTTATTTTAATATTTTTATTAAAAATACTTAGCAACAATCAAGTAATTTATTCATGTGGAGAAAATTATGAAAATAAAACCTAAATTAATTACTATATTTTTACTCCTTTTTCTCATTTTTTCAGCCTT
>JAUWSD010000071.1 GCA_030610225.1 Chloroflexota bacterium | reverse complement strand
TGATTCCATCATATAAATATCCGCTTATTCTTTATCTATCTTTACGCCAGTCGTTCCCGTTCTTCGTCTGCGATCTTGGGGTCATATTTTGTGAACAGGGGGCTGGGCTTGCTGAATTCTTTGCCAGGCTCCAACTTTGCCACTTTCCAAATGTTTCCAAGCTCAGTGGGTTGATACTGCTGAACGACATGGTCGCTCAACTCGTCTTTTATTTCTTTCTGAGCCAGATCTCCAAAGAGGGGATAATCATACCCAAGGTATTCGTGCAGTTTACTGGATGACTGCGGAAGGAAGGGGGCGAACATCAACTTGAGATAATCGATGCACTGCATAGCGGTATAAAGGATCGTGCCAGCTGTTTCTTTGTTTTCTTTGATGGCGCTCCAGGGGGCTGTTGTGTCAAGGTATTTATTGACTTCAGAGGTGATCCTGATCGCTTCGGTCAGTGCTGCACGGAGTTTTACATCCTTTATCAAACTTCCGACAGAATCAAATCCGGCTTCTACCGTTGATAGTATTCCTTTGTCCAGTTCAGTGAGGTCGCCTGGAACCGGGACAAGTCCATCCCAATTCTTATGTGCAAATGAAAGCACACGGTTGGCAAGGTTTCCCCAGGCAGCTACCAGTTGATTGTTATTCCTGGCAACGAAATCGTCCCAATCCCAGTTGCTGTCGCGGGTCTCAGGCATGTTGATGGTGAGATAGAACCTGAGCGAATCGGGATCGTATCTTGAAAGGAAATCAAGCCCCCAGACTCCCCAATTCTGGCTGCCGGAGATCTTCTTGTCTTCCATGTTCATGAATTCATTGGCAGGCACATCATAGGGCAGGGTGAGGAATTTGTTCTCTTCTTCTTCAAATAATTTTCCAAACCACTCACCGGCGCCTTTTAATTGGGCTGGCCAGATGACTGCATGAAAAGGTATATTGTCTTTACCAATGAAATAATATGCCTTTGCTTCTGGGTTGTACCACCAGTCTTTCCACGCATCTGGTGTTCCATTGATCGCGGACCATTCTATCGCTGCGGAAATATAGCCGATGACTGCCTCAAACCAGACATACAGACATTTTCCTTCCCAGCCTTCAACCGGAACAGGAACGCCCCAGTCCAGGTCACGGGTTATCGGGCGGCCGTGCAGCGGATTGGCTTTTATTTGTCCAAGCGACTGCCTGGTAACATTGCTGCGCAGATATTCCTGCCTGGCTTCCAAAAACTCGACCACATCCGGTTCCAATTTTCCAAGATCAAGGAAAAAATGCTCAGTCTCTTTAAGGATCGGGGTTGAGCCGCCAGTCTTTGTGCGTGGGTTGATCAGTTCATTTGCTTCCAGTAAACTGCCGCAGTTGTCACATTGGTCTCCACGGGCACTCTCAAAACCACAAATATAGCATGTGCCTTCAATATACCTGTCTGGAAGGAAGCGTTTCTCTTCTTCAGAATAGAATTGTTTCTGTTTTTCCGAATAGAGATAACCATTTTCTTTCAAGGCCAGGAATAATGTTTGAGAAACATCGGTGTGGTTTTTGGTATGGGTGCTGGTGAATAGGTCGTAGCTGATCCCAAGTTTGTTGAACAGATCCAAAAATCCTTTATGGAAACGTTTATAGAGTTCTTCCGGGGTGATACCCTCTTGGTCTGATTTAATAGTGATGGGGGTGCCGTGCGAATCAGAACCTGAGACCATCAGGACCTTATTACCATTGAGCCTGTGAAAGCGCGCGAAAATGTCGGCTGGTAAATACGAGCCGGTGATGTTGCCTACATGTATCTCAGCGCTGGCATATGGCCAGGCTACTGCAACTAGTATGTGTTCGGGTTTGTTTTCTGTCATTTCTCTCTCCAATAAAAAAACTGCCCTTTCGGGCAGTTTAGTGTCTTTATTTTTCAGTCCATTTCTGGACTCGACCTACCCGCAGGATCAGAGTTTCCTCGAACATCATCATCATGAGGGAGAACATCGCTACGGTACAAATTGTAAAAATATTTATGTCCATATTCAAAGTTTACTTATGATGCAGTTTAGTGTCAAGTGCAGGCTTCACTCAAGTGGGGAGTAAAGGTCGAAAATCAAGATGCCCAACCCGTCAAAATAGACTTCATAATTTGATAGCGCTCCATTCAAAGCAGGCTGCTTGTCCAATTCGCTCAGGTTGAAGACGAGGAAATAGTGGAATTGCTCTATTGTTTTCTGCCAGCGGACATCAAAATCCGGAGTGCTGCCGGACAATTCCATCACAGCAAGATCAGAAGCGAGCGGCCAGGAACTTGTTCTGACGCCGGTATAGTAATGCAGGCGGGTGTTATAGTCTGCATTGACTGAGATCATTCGCTCATTCAACTGGCCCTTCAAGGCTTCTTCCACAGCCAGCCAATCAGCAGCTTCTTCCCTGTAATCATCTTTTGTCATTTCAAAGTAGGACCTGACCAGATTTACGCTTGAGAAGATTCCCAATGCAATGATAATGAGAATGATGCTGAAAGCCTTTTTCTTCTGCTCTTTGATGAGATCAGCTATCTTGCCTGCAAGCGGCGCAAGAGATAGAGCAATGATGGGGACAAGAGGGAGGTGGTAGTAAGTGTGGGTACGGATATGATAAGGGAAGAAGAAACCATAAACAAAATACCCGATCCAGGTTGCCAATAGCAGCCATTTGATCTTAATGTCTTTCACAATTGTGATCGAAACCAGCGACGCGAGTATCAATGGCAAGCTGAAGAGATCGTCCAAAACATACAGCCAGCGCACATAATGCCCGGGATCAAAGGCTAATGATGCAAAGAATCTGTTGTCAAATTGTGATGCCATGCGTCCATCGATCACAATCCCATAGAAAAAATATGCTGCGACTGGCAGGGCAGACAAGGCCAGGATTGTCCACAGCTGCTTATCTTTGATTGCTTCTTTGGGATTATTGGTCATAAGTATATAAATAGCAAAGGGTATGATCAATATCAAGCCAGCGTATGCTTTCGAGAGGATCGTGAAGCCGGTTATGAGGCCAGTCATGACTGCCCATTTTGAGGATCGTTCCTCCTGCCAGTGGTAAAGACTCCATATTGAAATGATCAAACCTGCCGTCATCATCGGGTCTGGCATTAGAGTACGGCTGTTCATCACCGAAAATGTGGGGAACAGGTAGAAGATAAGGGCGATAATTCCACCGAATTTATTGCTGATGCGATTTGACAGGTCAAAGAGGGCTGCAGCACCCAAGGTCCAAAACAATATTGAGAATACTCTTCCGATCCATACTGTCTCAGCGCCAAGCAGGGAGTACATGCCAGCAGAGAGGGATTCAATAATTGGCGGTTCGATCATTCCATATGTTGAGAAAACATTCTTGCCACCTTCGTATAGATCCCTGGAGATTAGCGCTGAGCGCATCTGACGTGTACCGTGAATTTCAAAAGGATGGTCAGTAAGGTCAACCAGCCTGATACCAATACCTATCAAGAAGATGCCCCCAATTATCAAGAGATAATGCCATTTTTTCATATGATCCTCGCAAATAATTGCTGTAATTCTATCAGAGAAAATTAACACAATACTTATCTAAAACGATTGAATCAACAGGTATAATATGCCCATCAAGCAAAAAAGGTGAGATTAATGAATAATAAAGAAATGGTCCTCCAAATGACGAGTTCAGCAGTCGATAAGATCGCTGGGATTATGGCAGAGCAAAAATCCGGGCTTTTGGCAGTGCGCATCAATGTGACTGGAGATGCAGAAGCTGGGAATATGCAGAGTGAGTTTTCTTTTACAAAAATAGAAGATATTGAAGGAAAAGACATTCTTCAGGAAGTTGGTCCGTTTTCATTGGTTTTCGATCCTGAATCTGCTGAAAAGATCAGGGGAGCTTTGGTTGATTTCGATGACAAGAAATATATGACCGGTTTTCATATCGAATATCATAATCAAGTATCAGTCGAACCAAGCAAGATCTGGGATGATGAAGTTTCACAGGCAGTACAGAAGGTGCTGGACGAGCAGATCAACCCTTCTCTCAGCAGCCATAATGGCTGGGTGAATTTGCTAGAAGTAAAAGAGGGCAAGGCATTCATTGAGATGGGCGGGGGATGCAAGGGTTGTGCAAGGTCTCAGCTGACGATTAAACAAGGTGTTGAAAAATATGTGTTTAGCAATGTACCGGAGGTTAAGGCTATCCTGGATGTCACCGACCACGCCGGCGGCGAAAATCCTTATTACACAGAGTAATTCACAAATATAAAATAAAATCCCCCAAGTGGGGGATTTTTGTTTTTACAGGAAGTCCTTTAGAAGTCTGGCTCTCATCGGATGCCGCAAGCGCCGGAGGGCTTTACCTTCGATCTGCCGGATGCGTTCTCTTGTCAGGCCAAATTTTTCACCGACCTGCTCGAGTGTGTACATGGTGCCGTCTTCAACTCCGAACCTCAATCGTAATATGCGGGCTTCTCTTGGGCTGAGAGTGTCGAGGATCTCATGTATACGTTCACAGAGAATGTTGTCGTATGTGGACTGACTTGGGGTTGGTGTTTTTTCATCTTCTACGAACATTCCGAGCTCTGAATCTTCTTCGTCTCCAACCGGGCTTTCAAGGGATAGTGGGAGCCATGATACCTGCAGCATCCACTGAACTTTCTTGCTGGATTCGTCAATAGCCTCTGATAGTTCATCAACCGTTGGGGGTCTGCCCAAATTCTGTTCCAGATTTTGAGCTGTTTTGTACATGTTCCTGATGCGGTCAATCATATGGACAGGCACTCGTATCGTTCTGCCCTGGTCTGCGATAGAGCGGGTGATCGTTTGGCGGATCCACCATGTTGCATAAGTTGAGAAGCGATATCCCAATTTGTAGTCGAATTTTTCAACAGCTTTCATCAGGCCAAGGTTTCCTTCCTGGATCAGGTCAAGGAAGGGAACTCCGCGGCTGATATATTTCTTCGCGATGCTGACAACAAGACGGGTATTTGCTTTGATCAGGTGATCCCGGGCTGCTTTGCCATCTTCAAGCATGATCTCCAGGGCATCTCTTTCAGCATGTGAGGATTTTGTATTCAGTTTCTTGTATTTAATTTCAGCTTTAACAGACCTTTCAATACGTCTGGCAAGGTCGATTTCTTCCTCATAGGTAAGGAGAGGGACACGGGACATTTCTTTCAGATATAAACCGATCGAGTCAATTTTTTCAGAAAAAGTCTCTTCTATTTCTATTTGTTCAGTGACCTCTTCCTGAGTTTTAGTTTCTTCCTCGATGGTTTCCTGATAGAAAAAGCGCAGGCGTTCCATATCCTGATCGCCATCTGGGAATAATTCAACAAGTTTGTTGATATTATCTTTAGAATACAATTCACTGGAGGGTTTATTGTCTTGTGTTTTCGTATTGGGATATGCCATTCGAGACTCCTTCAATCTAATTCCATCAGTCTTGTTTTTCGTCCTGGTCCAATAGGTCTTTCAGCTTTGATAATCTGGGGTCGATCACATCATCTTCGCAGTTACATTGGCCTTTGTTCTTATTTATGCCGCAGATCAGGCAGAGGCCGGCGCAATCTTCTTTGCAGATTGAATCATTTGATATGTTCAGGAGCAAGAAATCTCTGATAAATGGTTCAATTTCGATGTATCCGCTTTCAGGTACGAGTAATTCTTCCTCCGTCATGTCTTTCTCTCTAAAAGCAAATAATTCGGTAAAAGAAAACTCGATCTTCTGGCTGAATGCATCCAGGCAGCGGACACATTCGTTGATAACCTCAGCAGAGAAGTTGCCTTCTGCAATCAGTCCTTTTTGAGTTCGATCAAACCTGATCGATCCCAGCAGGTCAGTTGCTACATATTCCTTGAGGAAATTGACTTCTTCAACATCGAACTGGAATTCATGGCTATAGCCAACCGATTCATGAACAATGAAGCCGATATTGACTCTCAGTGGTTTATTATTCACTTTATTTCCTCAGCAATCCATCTTGCAAAAATAATAGCTATCTATCAAAAATGCAACATATTCTGCTGTTATGCAAAGATTCTTATTAAATCTAGACTTATTATAACAAAATTTGCAATATCTTGTCAATATTAAAATATATTTTGCAGTGGATGAATTTAATGCAAATGATTCAGCAAAAAAGATTGCTCATTGCACATAGCCATAAAAAGGAATTACAATATGAAGTATGAGAAAACAGATGTTGCTGGCTACAAATAACAAAGGGAAAATTGTTGAATTGCAGAAGATATTGGGTTTCCTTTCTGGAATTGAGTTGATATCTCCATCTGAATTGGGTTTAGATCTGGAAGTTGACGAAAGCGGTAGTACATATCTGGAAAATGCACAGTTAAAAGCAGAGGCGTTTTGCAAAGCCAGCGGGATAATCTCTCTCGCGGATGACAGTGGTTTGGAGGTTGATGCCTTAAATGGTGCTCCTGGGCTTTATTCAGCCCGTTTTTCGTCTAAGAAGGGCGCAAATGACAAGGATCGGCGGAATTATCTGCTGGAAGAACTTGCAGAGT
>JAUWSD010000051.1 GCA_030610225.1 Chloroflexota bacterium | reverse complement strand
CCGCCAAAGACTCCCTACTGGCCACTCTTGAATCTGATCCCGATGACCCTGACGCAAATTTCCTACTGGGATTGATCTTCTCAGTCATCGCACCTGACAGGGCATCAGGCTATCTCTCCAAATCTGCAGATCTCGACCCCAATTTATATGATCACGCTCACAAAATGATCAGCACGATCCAAAGGTCTGAGTTCACTGAAGATGAAGCCTACCGTCTGGTTCAGATCGGGCAGACCCTCGGAGGTCTTGACAGTTGGCATCTGGCCAACTCAGCCTTCTCGGGTGCGGTTGCAGAAAACCCGGAGTACAGTGAAGGCTGGGCATACCTCGGCATGTCGCAGATGCAGTTGGATCAGGACGCTTCCCATTCACTTGAAACATCTCTACAGTTGAATCCACAATCGATCAGCGCGAACATTTTCTACGCTCAATATCTGGCCTATGACGATCGACCTCAAGAAGGTCTTCCCCATATCCACACGGCCTTAGAGCAAGATCCAGAAAACCTGACAATGTTATATGAAGCAGGACACTACAATGCTGAAATGGGCAACCTGCTTGAGGCATATACTTATTATGAGGCTGCTGTCCTGAGAGACCCAGATGAGTTCGAACCATGGTACCAACTTGCCAATTTCTGCCTTAATTATGAACATCAGACCGCCCAGATCGGTCTTCCAGCGGCGAGGAAATCTTTGCTGATCTCCCCCAATAACCCCGATTCATTAATTCTTCTGGGCAGGGCATACAGCCAGCTTGGAAACCCCAGTTTGGGCGTGAAATTACTCGACCAGGCCCTTCAAATATCTCCTGAAAACATCAACGCTTTATATTACTTGGGCATTATCCACATCTCCCTGGGGGAAAATGCAGAGGCTGAATCGTACCTCAATCAGGTTATTTCCCTTTCAGATGATCCTGCAATAAAAGAACAGGTGCAGGAAATTATTGACACCTTCCTTCACTGACCATCGCTATAAACAATGACCATTGCCATTCACAATTACCGTGATAAAATTTGAATTCTTAATATGAAAATTTACCTTGATACTATCGGATGCCGCCTGAACCAGAGTGAAATTGAGTTCTTTTCACTCCAATTTCGTGCTGCTGGATATGAGCTTGTTGGCAGCATGGAAGATGCGGACATAATGGTGCTGAATTCATGTGCTGTTACTGCCGCAGCAGCTTCCGACTCCCGCCAGAAGATCCGCCAGGCAAATAGAGCTGGTGTTCAGCAGATAGCTGTAACCGGCTGCCTGGCATCCCTGAAACCAGATGATCTGACTCAAATTGAAGGTGTCACTCATGTGATCCCAAACAGCAATAAGAACTCTTTGGTTTCAGACATCCTCCAGATAGATCAGGGATCAATTGACCTGGACAAGATCTATAGGGAACCCATCCCCGGTTCAAGGTACCGAACCCGCGCATTCATCAAAGTTCAGGACGGCTGCGACAATCAATGCACCTACTGCATTACCACCATCGCGCGCGGTCCGGGACGCAGTCAAAGTATTGATACTATCCTCAGAGATATTGACTTCGCTCTTAAAGGTGGCGCACAGGAGATCGTCCTGACAGGAGTACATCTCGGTTCATGGGGTTACGACCTTGCTCCCAACCAGCACCTCAAGGATCTGATCAAGCTTGTTTTGAAGAATAAGGATATTCCCCGCTTGCGCATCTCATCGCTGGAACCATGGGATATAGATCCGTCTTTTTTTGATCTATGGGATGATGAACGCCTATGCCGACATCTCCACCTGCCACTCCAATCCGGGTCTGCTTCAGTCTTGAGACGAATGGCCCGCAAGATCACACCTGATGAATACTCAGTACTGGTCAACACGGCCCGCGAGAAGATCCCCGACCTGGCAATCACAACTGATGTCATGGCAGGTTTTCCGGGTGAGACAGAGGAGGAATTCAAGGAAAACTTCAGGTTCATTGATAGCATGAATTTCTCAGGTGGGCATGTCTTCACTTATTCAGAACGTGAAGGCACACCAGCAGTAAAATTGCCAGGAAGCGTCCATAACTTCACTAGAAAAGAACGCAGCAAAGCTCTGCGAGATTTAATAAAATTGTCAGAGGACAAATTCAAGAAAAAGTTCATCGGTAAAACACTACCGGTCCTCTGGGAGCATTCGAAAAGACTAGAAAATGATAATTGGGTACTATTTGGTCTTTCTGATAATTACCTTAAAATAAGAACTGAATCTCCTGTATCCTATGTAAATAGGATCACTAAAGTAAAAATTAAAACCTTGGATGATTCGGTATTGAGTGCTAAGATTATGGGCTTACAATAATCATTACCGAGGAAAAAAATATGAGTAATCCAGACTGCTTGTTTTGCAAGATCATCAAAAAAGAACTTCCTGCAGAGTTCGTCTACGAAGACGAACATATTGTGGCATTCAAGGATATCAATCCCATCGCGCCAGTCCATATCCTGATCGTCCCACGCAAACACATGAAGGACAACAATGATTTCATGGAAGAAGACGAACACTTAGCTGGACGCATCTTTACTCTGGTGAGAAAGCTGGCTGAGCAGGAAGGCATCGCAGAAGATGGCTACCGCATATTCATGAACACCGGAAAACACGGCAAACAAATTGTGCCCCATATGCATCTGCATCTCGTTGGCGGTCGGCAGTTGTAAAAACAGCTTAATTGCGGAGTATAATAAAAAATATGGACTTAAAAGAAAAAATCAATAAAAAGTTAATCGAAGCCTTGAAGAGTGGTGATAATCTGGCGAAAACAACTCTTCGCGGTGTAATGGCAGGTATCAAGCAATTTGAAATTGACAAGCGCCAGGATAGTGAAGATTCAGATGTTCTTACAGTGCTTCAAAAAGAACTTAAATCCCGCAAAGAATCCATCTCAGATGCAGAGAAGGCAAATCGGCCGGACCTGATCGAAACATACAAAGCAGAGATGGAAATTATCCAGATCTTCCTCCCCCCACCAATGTCAGAAGAAGAATTAATTGGGATAATCGAAGCTGCGATCCAGGACTCTGGCGCATCTTCCCCTGCTGATATGGGAAAAGTTATGCAGCTTGTTATGCCTCAGGTAAAGGGAAAAGCCGACGGCAAGAAAGTAAATCAGATCGTCCGCAGCAAGTTGATCAAATAAAGTTGGGTATATGACAAAAAAAATAAAAAACATAAATCCGAAGCGCAGGAAGTTCATATTGACAATGCTCTTGGTCCTGACTGCTATCTTGTCAGCAGCAGCTCTTATGCTGCCAATGTCTACAGCTGATAACGCACTTGCCTTTGAGGTAGGTGATGTAGTCACTCAGGATATTCTGGCTCCCAAGTCCCTAAGTTATACAAGCACGGTGCTAACAGAGATCGAACGCCAGCAGGCAGAAGCTCTTGTTCCACCTGTGTATACAGAACTGGACATCACTGTTGCTTCCACCCAGGTTTCACAACTGACTCAAGACCTTGATTTCATCGAAGAAAACAGAAATGATGAAGACATCACAATTGCAGAAAAGATCGCACTGTTCACTGGTATTGAGAACATGAACCTCTCAATAGTACAAGCCACAGATCTGATCGAATTAACAGATAATGACTGGATAAATCTTCGGGAAGAATGTCTTACTGTGCTCACTGATATAATGAGCAATGTCATCCAGGAAGATGCTGTTCTGGAAACTCTCAATACCATTCAAGCACAGGTTGATTTCAATCTCCATGAAGATCATATCGCTCTTACATCCGCGATAGTAACAGAATACGTTAGACCAAACAGGCTGTACAGCGAAGAGTTGACAAACGCACAGCGCCAAGCTGTAAGGAATGGTGTCCCCCCAGTGGTCCAATCATTTCTGGCAAATGAGATCCTGATCTCCAGAGGGAACGTGATAACAGAAGCTGACCTGGAAACTCTCGGTGAGTTTGGTCTGCTTGAACAAATAACCACATGGGAGAATTACGCATCCGTTGGAATAATGGTCCTGATCAATTTTGTGTTCATTGGTTTATATATGCAATATCGCCAGGACCTGCTCGAAGATCTGCGTGGTGTCTTTATCATGGTCGTCTTCTTTGTGATCTACCTGTTCGCCGCCAGATTTACTCTGCCAAACCATGTTGTTTTGCCATATTTATTCCCGATTGCCAGCTTTGGACTTCTGACGAGTGCCCTGGTCAATCCCCCATTTGGCAGGATTGTGTCGATACCCCTGGCAATACTGGTCGCATACGGCACATCCAACTCGCTTGAATTAGTTCTCTATTTCCTGTTCACCAGCTTGTTTGGTGTTCTGGTTCTAAAGAACGCAAACCGCATTATCCTGTTCTTCTGGGCAGGGCTTGCGATCAGCGTTGTAGGAGCAGCTATTATTGTTGCCTTCAGGATCGGTGACAGTACCACAGATTATCTGGGAATACTGACTCTTATTGGTGCTGCGATCATAAACGGACTTGGTTCTGTCAGCATCACAGTTATACTTCAATATTTCATCGCTCAATCTTTAGGGCTTACAACAACACTGCAGCTTATCGAAGTATCCAGACCAGATCATAAATTATTGCAGTTCATCCTGCACAACGCTCCTGGAACATATCAGCACAGTCTGCTGATCGCAAACCTAGCTGAGCAGGCAGCTGAGAAAATAAAAGCCAGCGCCCTCCTCACCAGAGTTGGAGCACTTTATCACGATGCGGGTAAAGCCTTAAATCCACATTTCTTCATTGAGAATAAATTGCCTGATTCGGATAACCCGCATGAATCTCTTTCCCCTCTTGAAAGTTCAAAGATCATCATCCAGCATGTAGTAGACGGTGAGACATTAGCAAAAAAATACCACCTGCCAAAACGGGTCAGGAACTTCATAACAGAACATCACGGAACACTGATAACCCGCTATCAATATCATCTTGCGGTTGAAAGGGCAAAAGGGGATGCTGGCCTTGTTGATGAATCAGCATTTCGCTACCCTGGGCCCGCACCGCAGTCAGTCGAAACCATGCTTGTGATGCTGGCAGATGCCTGCGAAGCGCGTGCTCGAGCCGAGAGACCGGACGACGAAGCTGGTCTGCGCAAGATCATCCGTGAGATCATAGACAAACGGCGTGAAGAAGGGCAATTAGATGATGTTCCAGTGACAATGCAGGAACTATCGATCATCACGGAGTCTTTCACTGCCACCCTCAAGGGCATCTACCACCCCCGCATAAAATATCCAACTGAGGCAGAAACCGAAGCTCTCGTAGATAACAGCAAGGTTGCGGAAGAAGAAAAGGAACAGAAATAAGAATGATCAATCTTCAGATTGAAGAAGAGTTCAAAGAATTAATAAATGAAGAGCCGCTGCGATTAGCGGCTCTTACTGTGCTCGCTCATCAAGAAAAACCTATTGAAACAGAGATCAATATTGTCATTACTGATAATTCAGTCCTTCAGCAAATGAATAAGGAATACAGGGGCAAAGATAGGCCAACCGACGTGCTCTCATTTGGATCAGATGTGATTGATCCTGCAACTGGTATTCCCATTCTTGGTGACATCCTGATCTCATACCCCTATGCCTTAGAACAATCTAAAAAGTACAAGCATGACCTTACAGAAGAACTTCAGCTGCTGGTAACCCACGGCTGCCTGCATTTATGCGGATATGTTCATGATGAGGATGCAGATAAAGAAAAAATGTGGAAAGCTCAAGATGAGATCTTATCTGCAATTGATGTGAAAGCCAGACCCTGAGCTTATGTTCTCCTTTATAAAATCCCGAATTGCCTCCTTTAGGAATGCCTTCACTGGACTTTGGCACGTGATCAAAACCCAGAAGAATGCCTGGATCCATCTGATTGCTGCGGTTGCAGCTGTAACTCTTGGTTTCTGCCTGAAATTGGACAAGATCGAATGGATCATCATCATATTCTCGATCACATTTGTGTGGAGCGCCGAGATCTTCAACACCTCTATTGAGATTGGTTTTGATATTCTGATCGATGAACCACACCCCATGGTAAAGATCGGCAAAGATGTAGGAGCAGCGGCTGTGCTGATTTCCTCCATGGCCGCACTAATCATTGGCTTGCGTATCTTTCTCCCGAAGATGTTGGAATTATTCTGATCTAATCCCCCAATTTTTTAGTTAAAAGCAAACACCGCATAGGAACCTATGCGGTGTTAAATTTGCCTACTTGTTGAATTACGCTGCTTTCTTCAGGAATGGTAAGCCTGTTTTGCTCTCGACTACCACATAGCCATCTGGAACTGCATCGAGTGCCCCGTCCTTCACAGTTTTTGCAAAGAAGAACAAGCGCTGGGTCTTTCCGCTCTTAAGTTCGCGGACTCTCTCGTGTAGAAAATAAGTTGTACCTTTTGAGTTTAAAAAGCTGAATGACATCGGACTACTCCCTTCACTACTAATTAACTGAAATTTGTTCAGGAAAAACACAGAAAAATACGTGTTTCTCTATATTCACTATATCACAAAATACCCGTAAATAGGGGAAAATCTCCCGTACTCTTTAGAACTATTGTTCTGGCTAATTTTCAGAAATTAAGCAGTTTTCTTCGGTATTTGTCAGCAAAGAGCGCTGGAGTCCCACCCGTATGCCAGAAAAGAACCTTCTCGTCCTGCCCAAAGTACCCCTTCCTGATGAGGTCGATCAAACCTGCAGCCGCTCGCCCTGTATATACTGGATCGACCATAACTGCTTCCTCGAGAGCAAACAACCTGATCGCTTCGATCTCAGCTTCTCCCATCACAGCATATCCTCCGCCCAAATAATCATCGTTCACAAGGATTTCATCGGGAGAAATCTCCCGTGGGTCACCTAAAAGCTCACAAACTTCTCCTGCCAGCCCTGACACCGTATCCTGAATTTTTTCTTTTGGCTCATCCACACTGATCCCCAGTATTTTCACATCTGAATCCAGCAACAATTTTCCAGCATGTAAGCCAGCCTGAGTTCCACCCGAGGATGTGGCAAACACTATCCAGTCAATATCAGTCCTCTGCTCCAGCAATTCCCTCAAAGCATATGCATACGAAACGGCACCTGTTGGGCTGCTTCCTCCATAAGGCACCATATATG
Organism: Chloroflexota bacterium; assembly: GCA_030610225.1. GTDB lineage: Bacteria > Chloroflexota > Anaerolineae > Anaerolineales > UBA11579 > JABJGH01. Next base: position 865 of record JAUWSD010000051.1, on the reverse strand, counting down.
GTTTCAAACCATCTTCAACTGCCTGCTGATAAACTTCTTCCAGCTTCACTTTGATCAGATCGCGTGTGGTCCAATGGATCTTTGCGCCCATCAAAACATCCAGGTATGTATTTGCCTCAGGATCTTCCGGTTCATCTCCGCCCAATATAAGAATAACATCCATTCCAAGTTTCCGGGCAGCTGCTGCTGTTTGCCGACAGTGATTTGATTGGATCGCACCGGTTGAGATCAAGGTTTTACAGCCCTTGTCCTGGGCATCTGCTGCCAGGTATTCAAGTTTGCGGGTCTTATTCCCCCCGAAAGCAAGCCCCGTTTGGTCATCCCGTTTGATGAACAATTTTGGACCATCCAGTTTCCCGGTCAGGCGCTTTAATTCTTCTACCGGGGTCGGCAGATAGGCAAGTTTTATTCTCGAAATTTCCTTCATGATAAATATCCTATAGGTCTGATTCCATCCGGGTTTTTCTATTCCCCACTAATCTGATCAGGTCCATCAATCTCGGCCAAACCCGAGTATAAAGCCAGTATTGGAATTTTTTCAGGGGTAGGTCATAAGACCCGATCGTGCGGACGACTTTTCCACCCAAACCCTTTTTCATCCTATATACCCCCCAGAGCGGGTCCATCTCGCCAAATTTCTCCGGTGCTCCCCACATATCATATATTTTGCACCCTTTACCCTTCGCAGTTCGAATCGCCTCCCACTGCAGCAGGTATGTTGGCATCTTATTGCGGTGCTTTCCCGATGACATCCCGTAGATGTACCAGGATTTTTCTCCTGAATGAAAAAGCATAACAGCCGCCACGATCTCACCTTCGACTTCAGCTATCAGAGGAGAGAGCATCCTCTCATCATAGAAAGTAT
>JAUWSD010000162.1 GCA_030610225.1 Chloroflexota bacterium | reverse complement strand
GATGCAGTAATGCTTTACGAAATTGCCATAGCAAAATCTGAAAATAAATTACCGCTTCAACTTGAAAAAGCAAAACTGGTCTCATCCCTGAAGGGTAACGACTCCGGAGTGGACCTGCTATTAGACCTTGCACAGGAAAATCCAAAAGAGGCTTTAGTTTACAAGTCATTGAGTGAGCACCTAGCAGAAGCTGGAGATCAGGAAAAAGCTCTTCAGGCTGCAAGTCATGCCCTCAAGATCAATAATAATTCCCTCAGCAGGAAGGATCTGCTGGACCTCAAATATCAATTTGGGAAGCTCTCGGTTGAACAAGGACAACTTGACCAGGCAATTAAAGTCCTGGAAGAAGTGATCCTTAAGTCTCCCGGTAATGTAGATGCTTATCTCGATATCAGCAAGGCATACAACCTGCGCCGGGATCATCAGAAGGCTCTCGCATTTGTCCAACAAGCGATCGAGATAGCACCCTTAAATCCCCTCGCCTATAAGGAAGCTGGATTATTATATAAGGAAGGTAAAGACTATGTCTCTGCCGAATCAATGCTTAGGAAGGCAGCTGAGCTTAATCCTCGAGACCTCGAAGGTCAGAGGCTCTTAGCCGCGGTTGTCGCATTGAACCTAATCCACAACCCTCAATAGGGGTGAGGTGAGACAATGAAAAATGTAAGCAACGTAAAAGTGGCATCTGGAGAGAAGATCGATCGACATGATGTCATCCGCATCCTACAGGCTGCTATAAGCGTAAAGGCTTATAGATTTTGCCGTAGATTAGCCGAGCACTGGTTAATGGTCTATCCTGGAGATCTTCAGGTAGATCTGATGCACGGGCAGGCGCTGTTACAAGATGGTCGGGAGGATCTGGGTATTCCTATTCTTAAACGTGTTGTTTCAACTGACCCGGAATACCTGCCGGCCTGGCGCCTTCTTGCAGTTGGCGGTAAAGCCCTCAAATATGCAACAACCCGCAATGCCTGGGCTCATATCCATGCCCTCGGTGGAAGCGGCGCACAAATAGATAGACTGCCGGTTTGGAGCATCCTCAGCAGAGAAGCCAGGGATGCAGCCAAAAAGGGAAACATGCTCAAGGCACAGTCCCTGATCCAGCAGACGGTTAATGACGATCTCGACACCCCCCTCCCAGCGATCATGAACTTGCAGTTCAACGCTGAGAGCATGAGCTTCATCACAAAAAGATCAATGGTCGAGAATTATCTCGCTCGCTGGCCGGATACAATATTATTTCTCCTGACCCAGGCAGAAATATTCCGTCAAAATTCGATGGAAGGTCAGGCAATGAACCTCCTGCACCAGGCTGTCTCTCTTGACCTCGCTGGTCAAGTTCCGAGCAGGCTTTGGGGCTCAGGACATAAGAATGAAAACCTCTGGCCGGAACGAATGCAGGTCAGTTTACCCTTCCCTGTTCCAGCAGCAGTAGCAACCTCACTTGGCTGGAACCAGCTCACAGAAGGTGTAGCTTCGATATTTGACCCAATTGGAACAAAAACATCTGGCAGAAAATCACCAACTTCTGAACAGCTCGGGATCGGTAATATTCAGGAAGACTTCAACCTGCTGGCTAAACAGATAAATCAGCCCCTTCTATCAAAAGCTGATGGCCGCTTCCCGAAGTACATAGTCCTGACATCCAAAAAAGGAATTGAAAATCAGTTTGGCCCTGGTGCACTGGCTGCAGTGAATGCCTCACTCGTAAAAGTGGTTGAGAGCGTCCAGAAACTCAGACATTGGGATGCCGGGCTGGTTTATGTTGACGACCCTGTCAGCGCTGCTGAATATGGGATCAAACCTGCAAAATATAACGATGCATGGGCGGTCAAGAATTTCCTTAAGGACCTCGATAATAGTTTGAAGAGATCGGGAGAAATGATCGGGGCACTTCTGATCGTTGGCGGTCCTGAGATCATCCCCTTCCATCATCTTCCAAACCCGATTGATGACACAGATATCGAAGTACTCTCAGATAATCCTTATGCGACATTGGATGAGAATTATTTCGTGCCAAGCTGGCCGGTTGGACGCCTGCCAGGTGCATTTGGCAACGATCCGGGAACACTGATCCGCCAGATCGAAAAAGTCGCTGCCCACCGCGCTGAGATCCTTAAGAATGATCCCTGGTGGATGCGTCTGATCAATAGGTTCTTCAATCAGCGCATGCGCTCCAGCTTTGGCTACACTGCTGAAGTGTGGAGAAGGGCCTCAAACTCGGTCTTCAACCCGATCGGCAAACCCGATAAGATGGAAGTTTCACCTCCCACCGATAAATACAGCATCGCCAGTAAATTCACCAAAACTGTCAATCTTGGATATTTCAACCTGCACGGACTGGAAGATTCCCCCAACTGGTATGGACAGAGGGATGTGTTCACCACATTAGAAGGTGAAGATTTCCCGGTTGCCATCAGACCAGATGATGTTCCCCGAAAAGGTTATGCTCCCCAGGTCGTATTCTCCGAAGCATGCTACGGAGCTTATATCAATCAGAAAACCATCCCTGAATCAATGGCGTTGACACTGCTTGAGGCCGGCACGCTGACGATGATCGGCTCAACCACAACTTCATACGGCTCCATCGACACGCCGTTGATCGCCGCGGACCTGCTGGCAAAGCTCTTCTGGGGCTACCTGCAGGAAGGCTATACCGCCGGCATTTCACTCCAAAGGGCCAAGGTCCTCCTGGCGCAGGAAATGCACCGCAGGCAGGGTTACCTCGACGGTGAAGACCAGAAAACATTGATCCAGTTCGTTCTTTATGGTGATCCATTGGCGCAGCCATTCGCGATCCAGAATAAATCAAAGAAAGCGATGAGAATAAAATCAGGCAGCACACATGTACGCATGGTCTGCGACAAGCAGAATGAAGTTCCCACACTGCGGGAAAATATTCCAGACAATGTGATCTCAAATGTCAAAGAGATCATGAGGAAGAATTTGCCGGGGATGGAAGATGCCAAGATAACTTATGCACATGAGAAGGTTCAGTGCACTGGCCATAACTGCCCAACCCACCAGTTCAGATCAAAGAATCTGCCCGGAATCGATCCGCAGCGCAGAGTGGTGATCCTGAATAAACAGATCCCATATAAGGACCAGATCCACAATCACTTTGTGAGGATCAAGCTGAACAAGGACGGCAGCGTAGCAAAAATAGCCATCTCCAAATAAAAAAATAAGCCCCTTACGGGGCTTTTTTTATACCTCTTTGAACTCAACTTTCAGGGGGCTGGTTTCAATAATTGCATAGGTCGACCTCCCCATCAATCCCATCACCTCACCCGGGTTTACGAGCAAGCTCTTACCCATCTGTATCTCTTCTGCTTCATGAGTGTGACCAAAAAGGATAAGATCATAGGTCTCATTTTCCGAAAGCTCAACAGCTATCTCTCGGTAATGTGTCACCCCAACCAATAATCCATCCAACTCGATCCGTGCAAAATCATCTTCAAAAATG
>JAUWSD010000209.1 GCA_030610225.1 Chloroflexota bacterium | reverse complement strand
TGCGAGTTTTTATGTTTTACAAATTATTTGCTTAGTCCATTGGTAAGCTCTTAGCGATAATTCCCAAAGATTTGACGATCACATTTTCTGGAGTATCCAGGAAACCTCTAAACCTGATCGTTTTCTCACCACACTTCAGCGCGATCATCTTATTAGCTTTCAGGGTTGCGATCATCTTATCGCGTTTTTCCTCTGACGAGAGATCAAAAGCTACCATTAACCCTAATCCTCTCACATTGGAGACAATACCTTTACTTTCATCTGAAAGATTCTCAAGACCTTCTTTGAAGATCTTGCCAACCATGGTTGTGTGCTCAAGTAACTTCTCATCTTTGATGATCTCCAGATAACGGGCTGAACGCACCATATCGATCAGGTTACCACCCCAGGTGGAGTTGATGCGGCTTGACTCTTCAAATACATGCCCTTCGACCTCATCAATACGATCACTGGCGAAAATTCCACAAACCTGTGATTTCTTTCCAAAGGCAACAATATCCGGGGTGAAGCTGTAATGTTCATATGACCACATCTTGCCAGTTAATCCCATACCAGTCAGAACTTCATCCAGGATCAGAAGGAAATCGTGCTTGTCTGCCAGGCGGCGTAATTCCTGTAGTAACTCTGGTCGGAAATGATTGTCTCCGCCTTCACCCTGAATAGTTTCGATGATCAAACCTGCGATCTGATCGGGGTTTTCTTTAACTGCTGCCTCTATCTGAGCAACAGCTTTTGCTTCCTGTACTTTAACATCTGCCAGAACCTCATCAGTCACAGGGAAACTGAGCATTGGGCTTAATATACGCGGCCAATCAAATTTGGGGAAATACATAAATTTACGGGGATCGGCTGTGTTTGTCAGTGAGAGCGTGTATCCAGAACGGCCGTGAAATGCATGTTCAAAATGGATGATCTTCAATTCGTGGACATCTTTAGAGAAATCAGCTTCTCCGCCGGTCTTCTGCATATTTTTTCGAACTTTCCAGTCGAAAGCGACTTTGAGTGCATTCTCAACTGCCAGTGCACCTCCGCTGATAAAGAATAAATGCTTCATACCTTCCGGCAGTGCAATTTCTACAAATTTCTCGACGAATTCTGCCATTGGGGCAGTGTAAAAATCAGAGCTGGATGGCTTACTGACAGCACACTCTGCAAGCTTCTGCATGAATTCCGGGTCTCGCATCTTGGGATGATTATGCCCAACTGGCTGGCTGGCAAAATAGCTGAAGAAATCCAGATAATCTTCGCCAGTAACTGCATCGCGCATATAAACGCCGTGCGAATTTTCCATATCTACAACAATATCATCACCATCTGCAAGCATATACTTGCCAATAGTCTTGTGAACATCAGTTGCTTTCATATACATACACTCCAATTGCTGAATTTTATTTTCAAACGCCGAGAAATTATAACATTGAGGGATTAAGAATCATATGAAGTCGAAGCTCTAATCCTGTTATTTTCATCTGCTCACCACCACCTTATTTATCCGATATAATAAAACTCGATGAGCAAACCATTTCAATTCACAATAGAAGCACAGGACGGACATGCACGCGCTGGAACATTCACAACCCCACACGGTGATCTGCAAACTCCGTTATTCTCTCCCGTAGGGACAGCCGCAACCGTCAAAGCCATCACCCCTGCCCAGTTACATGAGATAGGCGCTTCACTGGTGCTGTCAAACACATACCACTTACACCTGAGACCCGGCTCTGAACTCGTAAAAGAATTTGGCGGCCTGCATGAATTCATGAACTGGCCCAACCCGATCCTGACCGACTCTGGCGGCTTCCAGGTCTTTTCTTTAGGCGACAAAAGCAAAATTGACGATGATGGGGTCACATTCAAAAGCCATATCGACGGCTCCACCCACCGCTTCACACCTGAAAGCTCTATTGCAATCCAAGAAAATCTAGGCGCAGATATCATCATGGCCTTCGATGAATGCTCGGACCCATATGTTCATAAATACAGCAAAAGCGCCATGGAGCGTACCCACCGCTGGCTGGAGCGCTGCGTGGAAACCAAAACGCGGGATGACCAGGCTCTCTTTGGAATTGTGCAGGGCGGAATACACGAAGATCTGCGTGAGGAGTCAGCCCAATTCGTCGCCTGCCTGGACCTGCCCGGAATTGCTATCGGGGGATTATCAGTCGGTGAGACCAAAGAAGAAATGCACAGGACTATCGATACTGTCCGCCCCCACCTGCCAGAGAACAAACCACGCTACCTGATGGGAGTCGGCACTCCTGAAGACCTGATCAATTCTGTCGCTCGCGGGATCGACATTTTCGACTGCGTCCTCCCAACCCGTTTAGGAAGAAATCATTCAGTATTCCACCGTGCTGGTAAACGCTTGAACCTCAAAAATGCGGAATATAAACACGATA
>JAUWSD010000154.1 GCA_030610225.1 Chloroflexota bacterium | reverse complement strand
AGAGACAATGACAAACGAGATCGAAGCTGAAGCCCGTAAATACTTTGAACGCATAGAAGGATTTGACGGTGTCCTCCCAGCGATAGAGAACGGATTCTTCCAGGGAGAGATTTCAGATTCTGCATACCGCTACCAGATCGAGATAGATAAAGGTCTTAGGAATATTGTCGGTGTGAACAAATACACCAACCCAGATGATAAATTAAAGATTCCGCTCCTTAGGATGGATCCTGAAGGATACAAAGTTCAAGCCACCAGATTAAATGAACTTAGAAAAGATAGGGATAATGGCAGAGTTGGACAGAGCCTGGATCGCTTAAGGATCGCAGCACAAGGCACAGAGAATACGATGCCGTATATTCTGGATGCAGTCAGAGCCTACGCAACCCTCGGTGAGATTATGAATGTCTTCAAAGAGGACTTTGGGATATATCAAGAACCAACTATGATCTAACGGTCATCAGTTGATGTAACATGGAAATGAGGTGAACAATGAGAATTGGAGTATTAACAGGAGGAGGCGATGTCCCTGGCTTGAACCCTTCTGTAAAAGCGCTGGTCTGGAGAGCGATCGAAGAAGGCCATGAGGTTATCGGTTTTCGTCTCGGTTGGTGGGGACCTCTGAATTACAACCCGGACGACCCGACCAGTTTGGACAGGTGCACTATCAAATTGGACAAGGTTAAAACCCGAAAGATCGACCGTTCAGGTGGAACCTTTCTACACACGAGCCGAACAAATCCATGGAAGACTTCACTAGAGGACCTTCCAGAACATTTGAAGGGGCAGAAGTTTGAGACACACGATAACGGGCTGATAGACGCCACTCCAGCAGTTATCAAAAACCTGGAATCATTGGGGATCGATGTCCTGGTCCCAATTGGTGGGGATGACACCCTCGGATTCGGATCCAGATTGTTTGATCAGGGATTCCCGATCGTGTCGATCCCAAAGACTATGGATAATGATGTCTTTGGAACCGATTACTGTCTTGGATTTTCAACAGCTATCACAAGATCAGTACAGTTCATCCACCAGCTGCGAACCTCAACAGGTTCCCATGAGCGAATTGCTGTGATCGAACTTTTTGGGCGATATTCCGGTCAAACAGCCTTGATCTCAGCATATCTGGCTGGCGTAGACCGCTGCATCATCTCAGAGGTGCCATTTAACCCCAACAGGCTTGGCGATCTTTTGATGAAAGACCGGGATGATAACCCCAGCCATTATGCCATCTGTGTGATCTCTGAGGGTGCCCAGCTTGAAGACGGTGATATGATCCTGAAAGGTGAAGCAGACGCATTTGGGCACAGAAAACTTGGTGGAATTGGTTCGATTACCAGTGAATTGATCAAAAGACACACTGGTGTAAACATCATCAATCAGACCCTCGCATACCTTATGCGTTCCGGCGCCCCCGATTCATTGGACTTAATGGTTGCAAATACATATGCAAATATGGCAATGGACCTGATCAATCGTGGAAACTTTGGGCACATGGTAGCTCTGCAGGATGGTTTATATACTTATGTTCCGGTGAACATAGTAAGGCAGGGAAACAGACGGGTTGATGTTGATGCGTTATACGACATCGAGGAATACAGACCCAAGATTAGAAAAGCCCGTGGCAAACCAATGTTCCTTTACTAAACCAACTTCGGTTAACTAAAAAAAGCCCTGCTGATAGCAGGGCTTTTTCATTTATTATCAATCCGTCATTGCGAGCGCAGCGAAGCAATCTATCCCTTTTAAATTGCCAACATGCGTGCCATTTGCTTGAATTCGGCACTTGTCTTTCGCTTTCGTTTAGCCACCTCTTTAAGCGAGACATACTCGATATCTCTACCTTTTAGCCCGACCATGATGCCGCTCTCGCCTTCCAGCAGCGCTTCAACCGCTTTGATACCAAACCGGCTGGCAATGATGCGATCAAAGGCAGATGGTCTTCCACCTCTTTGGGTATGTCCCAGCACGGTAACCCGGGTGTGGAAACCGACATCGATCTCTTTCAGTTTTTGGCTGATCTCATGTACCTTTAATTTCGCACCTTCAGCCACCATGATTATGCAATGATTTTTGCCTCGAATATATGCATCCTCAATTTCGCTTGCAATTTCACTGATTTCAATATCCTTCCCTGGCGCAACGACTATCTCAGCCCCACTGGTAACTCCCCCCATCAATGCCAAATAATCGCAGTCCCTGCCCATAGTTTCCACAACAAAGGCTCTATGATGAGATGAGGCAGTATCACGAAGTTTATCAACTGCATCCTGAATGGTATTTAGCGCTGTATCTACCCCGATCGACATATTCGTACCCCAAATATCATTGTCAATACTGGCCGGGACTCCAACAACCTTTATTCCCTGCTCGTGAAGAGCTTGAGCCCCCTTCAAGGAGCCGTCTCCACCAATAACGACGAGGCCGTCAATTGAAGATTCATTTAACTGCCTGATAGCCTCTCTCTGGCCTTTTTTGGGCATAAATTCATCAGATCTGGCAGTGCCAAGAATTGTCCCTCCGCGCTGCAGGATCCCACCCACACTGCGCGCATCCATATCATACATGTCGCCATTGATCATTCCCACATAGCCGCGCCTTATGCCTACTACGCTTATACCTTTTCCTACAGCTGTTCGCACGACTGCCCGGATACACGTATTCATTCCAGGAGAATCACCGCCCGATGTTAACAAACCAATTTTCTTCATACTCGCTCTCCACATGTTATTTAATATTTTACAGATGATACTTTGATTCTATCCCTTTTTCAAGATTTTGAGTATTATTTGTGAAAATCGGGAAAATCAACAACCTACATGCAAATATATTTGCATATATACACATATCTGCTATCTGTCTTGCATATATTTATAAATATTGCAATATTCACATTCTCTTCATCGACTTACAGCTGAAATATTGTATACTTATGCCTTATGCAAATACAAGCACTATTCTTCGATCTGGACGGAACCCTTTATCCCAACGGTGTGGGGATTTGGAATGCGATCTCAGAAAAAATGAACATTTTCATGAACCAGGAGTTGGGAATTCCCATTGATCAGGTTCCAAATGTCCGCGAAGGATTTTTCCATAAATACGGCACCACCCTGCGTGGGCTTCAGAACCATTATGATATCGACCCAGCTGATTATCTGAATTATGTTCACAACATTCCTGTCAATGAAATACTGAAACCAGATAATCGTCTTAGAAACCTGCTGGTCCAGGACAAAAGCAGAAAATGGATATTAACCAATTCAGATAGAGACCACTCTGGTCGCGTACTTGAGGCCTTAGGGATAAGAGATCAATTTGAAGGTATAGTCGATGTCTGGGCCACAGATTTCAAGCCAAAACCAGCTCCCCATTTCTTTGAAACTGCAATGAGAACGGCTGGATTATCAGACCCCAATTCGATCATATTCTTTGATGATATATCTAAAAATGTACTTGGTGGAAAAGAATTCGGATTCGTCTCAGTTTATGTTGGAGAAGGTACAATTGCTGAAGGGATCGATCATCAAATCATGACTATTCATGATTTCCAAAAAATAAAAAAGGATGTGCTTTCGCCAAGTGAGTAACCCAAGTGCTGGTATCGTTATATTGATTACATTGGTGATTGT
>JAUWSD010000029.1 GCA_030610225.1 Chloroflexota bacterium | reverse complement strand
GAAGTGAACGAATACATCGCTTCCGGATTCACGTTCAATGAATCCAAAGCCTTTTGTGTTGTTGAACCATTTTACGGTTCCTGTTTCTTTCTCTGACATGATTTGGAACTCCTTTACTAGTTTACTGCTTTGGTTTACTTGGGTTCCAAATCTAAAGGTGTACTTTTTATCTAGAACTTCTGTTAACAAGCGCAGGATTTTACCATTGAATCGATGATATTGTCAATCTTTTTCAGCATCAATATTTAGGGGCAAAATATCGCAAAGTTGCACAATTTTACCTTTGTGTACAGTGTATTGGATGGTAATATGAGAATTGATTTTGGTTTTGAGTGCACATTATCTTAGCGAGGAGAATAAGTAGAATAGTAAAATATTGGTATGGACATAACTGAATTCATCCTGACACTGAAAAAATCACGTAATAAATGGGATACTCTCCTCAAGACTTTCCGGATTGAGGACTTTGAGAAAATTGGTGTTATTGCTGAGAGGTCACTCAAAGACCTGGTTGCACATATGAGCTGGTATGAGATGGAGATGGTTGGTTTACTCTCAACCAAAATTCTGACTGGCTCGGATCTGTGGGGGCTGAAAGATGATGAGCGGAATCAAGCTATCTATGAAATGAACAAAGGGCGCAGCGTCGCAGAAATACTTGAAGAATCAGCACAAGTCTACTCAAGACTACATAAAGTACTCAACTTACTTACAGATAATGAATTATCCAGCCCGGCTGCATGTGAGGGGGTGCCGGATGATTGGGTGCCGTGGAAAGTGATCGCTGGAAATTCTTATGAACATTACCAACAGCATATTGGTGATTTGGAAAATTGGTATTTCGCATTATATAATTGAGTTTAATGCTTTCATCGCAGATTAAAACCAGAACCAGCATTATTAGGAGATTGAGATGTCTGAAGAAAAATTCAACGAAGCTGAATGGCATAGAAAGAATGCGGTTCAAGCTTTTAATTCAACATGGGATTATATGGAAAAGGGAAAGTGGACCGAAGACGAAAAATTTGAAATGATCCATACCGCCCACACATCCAGATACCACTGGGGAAAGATCGGAACCCCGGTCAATATTCAGCGTGGTGAATGGCAAATTTCGAGGGTGTATGCTTTATTGGGATACCCGAAGTCAGCCTTGGTGCACGCCAAACGCTGTCTGAACATTAGTAAAGATAACGAGATCGGTGACTTCGATATGGCCTTTGCAAATGAAGCGGTGGCGCGAGCATATGCAGTGATGGGGGATAAGCAAAAGGCTAAGGAATTCATTGGGTACGCTAAGCAGGCAGAGTTAATGATAGCCAAAGAAGAGGACAGGGTGTATTTTGCCGGTGAATTGGCAAGTATTGAAATTTGATTAATTATATTGAATAATGAGCTGAATTTACTCTATCATCTCCAGCAGCATCAACACTTCAGTCTTAGCATAAATGCTGTGAGGCATATTGGGGGGCATTCGAACCCAGGTGCCAGCTTCAGCAGTGGTTTTATCCTCGCCCAGTGTCAGGTCAGCCTCGCCCTTCACAAAATAGAGCACAGCCTGCTTTGAGGCGGTATGTTCGGATAATTCCTCACCTTCTGCAAATGCGAAGAGGATATAGCGTGCATTTTCATCCTGAGAGATAGTCTGGCTGAGGATCGAGTTGGCTGGAACTTCTTTTACATGCTCATAAAGATTGGGGATAAGCTCGTATGTGTCTTTCATTGAAACACCTCTTTGGATGATTGATTAAATTATTGTTTAGACCGAATAAAAATTGATTGCTTACTCTCAAATTTTATATAATTTATTGTATTATAACCAAATAGCTTATAATTATTTGTATACGCCTGTATATTAATAAAAAGAATATTTATAAGGAGTATTATATGCACCCGATACCATCTGAATGCCCAATCTGTGGGGGAGAACTTATTATCACAAGTCTGGAATGTGGTGAATGTGAAACCAAGATCGCAGGACGTTTCATCACCGGCCCTTTTGCACATCTATCAAACGAGCAATTATCGTTTGTTGAGCTGTTTGTCAAGAATGAAGGTAAGATCAACCGCATGGAAGCCGAGATGGGTTTATCGTACCCCACAATCCGCAACCGCCTGAATGCGATCATCAAAGCAATGGGATATGAGCTTGGAAAAGACAGTGAGGGGATCACTGAAGAGGAACGCCGGCAGATACTTGAAGACCTGAATTCAGGGAAGATCACTTCGGAAGAAGCGATGAAAATGTTGAACGAGTAAGTCTATAAATAATAAAAAAAAAGGTGCTGGTTGTGGAGCGCACTCCATAACAGCACCTTTTCTGTTTAATTGCTATCCGCTATTTTTTCTCAGCAGTTTCTTTCTTTGTTTTTGTTTCTGATTTTGTTTCTGACTTTGTCTCAGTTTTTGTTTCAGTTGTTGTTTCTACTTTTTCTTTGCTCTCGTGTTTATGATTGTCACCGGGAGATCTTAACAAGCGCTTAGAGGATTTATTGTCGGTGACATAAAAACCAGAACCCTTAAATACAACCCTGGCAGGTTTGTATACTCTTCGCAGACAACCTTCGGAGCAATCTGGGCACTGAGTCAGGTTTTCATCATAAAAGTCTTGTTTTTTATCGAATTCGAGACCACAGCAGTCGCAGTGATATGTATATACTGGCATTATTTCTTTAACTCACAATAATATTGTTAAACAACATAGGATTATAGTACGCCTGATTTAGCTTGACAAGTGCAATTCTAATTCTCCAGGCTATCTTCCTCGATGTTGCTTTCTTCCGGCCTTCCAGCGTAAAGATGGCGCCGTAAGATTGAATCATATTCGGACCAATTCTTACCTGGCTGGGTTGATCCAATGACAGTTTGGAAGCGGTTGACCTGGGCGCTGAGGTTATCTATATAATGAAGAGCGGCGGCTTCCGGTGTTTTTGGCCTCCTCGGAGAGCCCCATTCATATCTGCCGTGATGTGAAAGGATAATATGTCTAAGTTCCAATGAAAGTTCTGCCGGGAAATCAGGGAATTCTGAAAGAGCATGCATCAGCATTTCATCTGTGATGGGGATATGTCCTACCAAACGGCCCTCATCTGAATAATCGATATCAAATTCCCATGTGAATTGACGCAGTTTTCCGATATCATGCAGGAATACGCTCGTATAAAGCAGGTCGGATTTCAGCTGGGGATAAGTTTTGATGACTGACTCTGTAACTGAAAGCATTTCCAGGACATGCTCGAGTAAGCCGCCGATATATGCATGGTGAACCTTCCGGGCTGCGGGAACCGTGATGAATTCAGAAATAAATTCATCATCCTTGAAAAAGTGATCCAGCAGCTGGGATAAATTTGGATCGCTGATCATGTCCAGCCATTTATGTAACTCGGCTAACATTTCATCGGGATCGCGTTCACTTGCTGGGAGCATGTCGCGCAGGTCGAATTCATTCTGAGCTGCAGGGCGGACACGGTGTGTCCTGATCTGGATGCGGTCGAGATATTCTTCTGCTTCACCGTCGATCTTTACGACCTGTCCCTCTTCCAGTTCCTGATATGTATTCTCTGCACCTTCCCACACGCGCGCCAGGCGCTGCCCGGAGCGGTCGCTGAGGATCAATGTCAGGAAGAATCCTTTGGATGGATCGCGGAAAGGCTCAAGCTGTTTGCGTCGCCGCGCGTAATAACCAATAAAACGCTGGCCAGCTTCAATATTATTGAGAAATGGGCCCTTATTAGGATTAAATGCTTCACTCATTTTCCACCACCTTGTTGAGCAAGTGTAGATTAATGGCTATCGATATATTCCTGTGCTTCTTCTTTCCAGCCTTCAGGTACAAATCTATCGAGAATTTCCAGTAGAGACTGCATATTTTCTATTGCATATTCTGTATTACCAACCGCATCAGAGTATTTTGCCCGCCAATAGTACAGTGCAGCATAATCAGGATCTGTTTCAGCAAATGGCTTCCCATCCCGGATCACTTCCATTGCCTTGGCCGGGTCGTCAATCTTGTAATAGCCGATAGACAGATTGAGATAGGTGGCAAACCATTCGCCGTAAATTTCATTCGCCAATATCAGATCGTCCAGCGCATTTAGATATGCTCCCAGGGCCAGATATGAAACCCCGCGGTAATATCGGGTTTTCCAAAGGTCCTCATCAAGCTCCTTTGCCAATTCGAACTTCTCGATCGCGGTTTGGTGGTCTCCTTTTTCCTGCGATACGATACCCATGTACATCTGGGCATTAGCATCTTCAGGATATCCGGACAGGTAGATCTCCAACGGCCTTTCAGCGTGTAATGGGCGGTCTAACTCTACCAGGCTGATCCCCTGGATCTCGTATGAGGGGATATAAGTCGGGTCGATCTGTAGTGAGAGCTCGATTACTTCATAAGCCAGCTGATATTGCCCTTTCATTATGAAAGTCTTGGCCAGGAGCGACATAGCAATTGCATGGTCCGGAGATAGTTCCAGGGCCTTGCTGGCATCCTGAGCAGCATTGTCCGAATCATCATTCCTGATGTAAAGCTCCGCGCGCTTCAGATAGGCTTCAAGATAATTCTCATCATAGAATATGGCATCGTTCAGGGCAGCCAGCACATTGTTGTCTGGATTTTTTGCCAATCTTGCCAATGCATATCCGTAATAGCCCGGTGCAAAGTCTGAGCGGAACTCGATCAGCTCAGTAAATTCAGTTCTTGCCTGAGAAATATTCCCATTATATAGATAAGCGAGTCCGCGGTAATAGATTACATCCACATCATCGGGATTGCTGGCAAGGTGCAGATCAAAGAAGGTGATCGCATCCCTCCATTTATTATTCTCAAAGCTATCCATTCCAGATATGAAGGCGTCGCTGTCAGGGTGGGGAGTGCCAACATAATAGGGTGTGGGTGTAAAGGTTGGCCCTGAATAGGTGACAATTGGTGTAATTGTTGGGGTCAGGGTGGGAGTTGGAGTCGGGGTCAATGTGGGTGTGGGAGTATTTGTGGGCGTTGGGGTAGGTGTATCCGTAGCGAAAAGTTCGCTAAGCGGGGCACCTCCTTCAGAGGGGAGGATATAGTCTTTGCCCCATTTAAACCAACCAGCAGAAGCGCCAACGATAATGAATACCATCAGCAGACTGATATAAATACCATTCCTGATGAAGGATTTTGTGAATAAACCCTCCAAGATGGACTTTTCTTTGACCTGTACCTCATCTTTGGGCTTTACATGAATTTTTGGAGTGAGCCTCCAGATCCTGGACGTAGGTGGTGATGTAAATTCAGCATCATCTCTGGGGGGGATCATTCCCAGGAAGACCAGGCCGCGCCTCGCACCTTCGTGATCCGGAGAAAGCTCCAGTACTCTTCTCAAACAGCGGATCTGTTCTTTCTTTGTTTCTACTGCGGCGCTTAGATAATACCAATAGGTCTCATTGGTTCTGTCTTCCCTGATCAGGCGGGACAGCAACTTCTTCCCTTTTTTATAGTCCCCTGCGATCAGTGCTTTTTCAGCTTCCTGGAATAATTTGTTTGACATAATCTCTCTTTAAAATTCCTAAATCAGTTTAGCATAGGCTAACAAAGGGGACAAGTCGTAGCTGTGCTGGTATAATCGCAAAATGGCAAAAAGGTGGATTTCTGCAATTTTTATTATCATTTTGGGGATATTTCTGGCAGCCTGCAGCTCTGGTGATGCTGGAGATCAGAATGAAACCGAAATCGATTCATTGGTTCAATACGAAACTCCCACACCCACACTAGAGTTTGATGATCCCACACCAGTGATCGAGCCAACTATTCCACCCACGGCAACCCCAACTCCATTCTTATACACTGTTGAAGCCAGGGACACGATGTATGTAATTGCATATATCTATAACCTGACATTGGATCAGTTGATCGCAGCAAACCCAAGTATTGATCCGCGCTTCTTATCGATCGGGATGCAGCTTGAGATCCCGTATAGTGAGTCAGGCAGCGGGATAGATGAGCCAACACCAGTTGCAGTTGAGTTTGAATCACGAGACCCGAAATGCTACCTTACACTCATTAAAGATGCGTGGTGTTTCTGGCTGATCGAGAACAACACTTCTGCAGCTTATGAGAATGTCAGCGCACGGTTCAGGCTCTATGATCAGGATGGCGTTGAGATCACCACAGAAATTGGTATGATCCCGATAAACAGGTTGAATATTGGCGAAAAAATGCCCGTTATTGCCTATTTCCCACCAGAGGTTCCGGAGTGGAGTCTTGTGCAGGTGCAGATCGAAACATTACTGCAGTCGCCTGAAGACACCGAAAGATATTTGCCTATTGAGCTTTTGAGCTCACAGGTTGAGATGGGAGAAGGCGATCTCTACGCTGAGGTGCTTGGGACAGTCAAGCTTGGGGATACAGATAGATCTGCCAGTATAGTATGGGCCGCGGTGACGGCATATGATGACAGGGGAGATGTGGTCGGGTCACGGCGCTGGGAATCTGATGGGCTGCTTGAATCGGGTGCTGAGATGGAACTGGCTATCACGATCTATTCGCTCTCCCGTCCCATAGATCATATTGAGATCATCCTTGAAGCACGCCCCTGATCTCGGAGATAAAAAAAGCCGCTAAGGATTCCAGATCAGGAAATTTTTCATCACACATAATGGATCTTCATCTTCAAGATTGAGACAGACCTGATATTGGATCAGGCTGCCACTGTCTTCTTTTATTTGGGGAAGCTGGATCGCAGTTTGGCCATCTGCATTGGTCGCTTTCAGCAGATAGATAACGCTGGTCTCGTCCGGGAAAAAGATCTCAATATATGGGATAGCAGCTTCAAGCGGGATACTGTCATCATAGATCGTGACGTAAATATTCTGATATTCCTCAGTGCTGATCAGTGCATAGGTTTCTGATGTGGCGATCATGGGATTTTTTATCCCTGATAGTGGTGCTGGCAGCTGCTCAGCTGATAAGACAGCAGGCAGATCAGAGGTAGATGAATCGTTCAATTGAAGATCGGACGGAATGTCTGAGCTGTCACCAAAGACCAGCAGCTGATATTTTCTTCCCAGCATTGAGGGAACTACCTGAAGAGGTTCAGGCGCGTCTTCGTGGAATTCGATACACAGATTAGTAAAGCACTGGCGCGAGATATTGTCACCAAGGGGAGTGAACTCTGAGATCGGCAGCCCTGAGATCTCAATTCCGCCGTGCTCTTCAATGTATTCGTAAATGAACAAGGGGATGTTATGACCAAGCCCGTTCTCTATTTCAACAAAGACCAGATACTGATTTTCTATCTCTGATGTTGGCACTGTTGCTAGATATCCCAGCAACCCAACAATGGAACGAGATTGATATTTTGAGCTGCCTGCTTCGGAGAATAGGACAAGGTTCTCAAAGATCATCTCGGTACTTCCATCTGAAAGCACATATGGGGCTGAGAGCACCTGTCCGAGGAAATCCTCACCCAAATCCCGGACAGCTTTTGAGAATGGCTCCGGCAAATTCGCAGCAGGGTCTTCCTGGGAATTATGGATCGACTGGCACATCTCATCGCAGGAGAATGTTCCATAAGGAAACAGTTTTGCTTCCATCAGCGGGTCGTCCAGAATCATGTAGAAGCCCACATTTTCAAAGTACTGCTCGATCCTGTTCTCTTCAAGATTATTGATAGGACCTGTAAGAGGTTTTCCTGCGTATTGTTCACCCATCAAGGTTTGATAAAGATTCACAAAAGCGGGGTGAATGGCGTATCCATCAATGATCAGGTCGTCTGCCTGCGGGTAATAATCTCCAGGTGGGGGCTGATGGATGTTCAGGTCAATTGCGATGGGGTAAAGGTCTAACCTCTGGGAAGCGGAGGGGGCAGGGTTAAGCCGCATGAGACAATTCTCAGTATATTGATAGCTGACAGCACCTTCCTGGTAGAGAAAGGTGATCGGTTTTCCAAGAGTGTCCTCACCACCCAGATATTCGTAGAGTTCAAGAAAGACAGGATCAACAGAAATGGAAAGAGAATCCTTTCCGCCGGATCCACCAAGGGAACAGGCAGAGAGCAGGATCGTAAATCCAATTATCAGGAGAATGTTGATACCGTTTCTTTTCATAATTTAATACTCAATAAGCCCAGATAAGGATTATTAATCTGGACAGAAACCTCTATTTAAAAGTATATACGCCTTCAATAAATTTTCAATCAAGTTTGGGGGTGCAATTGTTTGATTTTAGCGGTTATAGGGGGCCGATCAAAGTTCTGAGAGGGATCGGAACAAAGATCAATAGAAAAATGATCAATCCTATTAACGCCAGGATCTTTCTGCTTCGGTCAAGCTCGGTGATGGAGTCAAGCGGTTCAGCATGTGCCCTGCCTAAGAAGAAGATCAGGAATGCCCAAAGCCACCAGCCGTTCCATCCGAAGCCCAGCATGACCAGAACTGCCAGGATGAAGGGTAGAATGCGTTTGGATTTTTCACCAAACAAGGTATAGAGCAGGTGTCCACCGTCGAGCTGGCCTGCAGGGATCAGGTTCAGAGCTGTGATCAGTAATCCTGCCCAACCAGCCCAGGCAACTTGATGCATTTGAATGTCCATTCCTCCCAAAGGAACAGGGATTCCAGTGAAGAAGTATTTGATCCAATAAATGATCGGAGAGACCCCGCCGTATGACGCTGGCTCAGGCAGCCATTGTCCGTGGATGATGTATTTAGAGATTAGATAGAAGATAGAATTACCTTCCAGCATGAAGCCTTCTTCAGCGGATAAAATAGTTGGCAAGTCTCCGACAGTTGATAATGAGATCCCGATCATCAAAACCGGGATGGCAATGACAAGCCCTGCTAATGGTCCAGCTATTCCAATGTCAAGGAGGGCCCGTTTATTTTTGGGTGGGGATTTCATAGCGATGAAAGCGCCCATCGTTCCGAGACTGAAGGGAATGGGCAGGGGGATGAAATAGGGCAATGTGACATATGATTTGTGATATTTGCCAACCAGATAATGCCCAAATTCATGTGCCAGTAAAATTCCCAGCAAAGAGACCGCAAAAGGCCAACCCTGACCAATATTGCTCAAAATACCAAATATCGCTGCCACAGGATCAGTTTCACTGCCTGTGTAGACGTAGGAAGCACCCGCAAAGAGAACACTGAAAACTGTGAGGATGAAAAGGATAAGATTTATCCAGGGATTTGATTCCTTTGGTTCCGGCAGGTCTTTGATCAGGATGATCAGGTGTTTATCTTCATGTTTTCTGAACAGGGGAGTAAGGTCAAATGGTTCAAGTGTTTCAGATAGCTTTTCGTATGCTTCAACTGAATCAAGCAGCAGGCTGCCGAAGTATCTGACTACGCTCTTCTCTTCCGAAGTGCTCCAGGTGACTCTGTCAATAAGAAAAACACTTTTTACCTTGGAGGTTATCTGCTCATTAGTTGAAGGTGATTCATTCATAAGGTTTGCCGCGCATTGAATTAGGCGGGAGTGCATGGGAGTCGAACCCACCACGGCTCACAACGTGACCCGTCACCGATGTTGAAGACCGGGGAGCCCACCAGGACTCATCCACTCCCAAATTGATAATGTGTTGAAAGTATAGTAGATACAAATTAGATGGTCAAGTAAGCATGCTTGTTACGATTGAAAAGGGGTCTAAAAACATATATCTGTCAGAAAATTTGTGATAATATTATTTCATTGAGTTTAAT
>JAUWSD010000164.1 GCA_030610225.1 Chloroflexota bacterium | reverse complement strand
CATCCGCATCATTATGATATCCAGCCTGCTCCCAAAAGCCCGGCTGGTCATCTACCTTGAATTCCAGGCCGCGCAGCCATTTGGCACCTTTCCAAAAATATGGCACCGCAATATCGTCTCTGTCCACAATGTTTCCAATGATCCCGCGAAGGGGATGGCCGTGTTCAGAGGTGATGGGTTCTCCCTCAAAGTGAGTTGCCAGCAGGAAATTATCAGCCCGCACTATCTCCAACGGGAGGTTGGCGGTGAAACCATATTCAGCATGCTGGATCAAATATTTTGCATCTGGTTTTACTTTGATAAATCCTTCTTCTATCAAGGTATTAAGCGAAACACCTTCCCATTTAGTGTCAAACTTGGACCAGCGGGTGACACAGTGAATGTCCATCTCAATTTTAGTTCTGGGGAGTTTGTTGAACTCATCCCAATCCCAAATGATCTCTTCTTCAACCTCTCCCCAAACCCTCAATGTCCATGATTCTGGCTTGAAAGGCGGTATAGGCCCATAGTGAAGCACTGGGAATTTGTTGGTCAGGGACTGTCCGGGGGGCAGGCGTCCCTCACTATTCATTCTTTCTTCGTCTTCTTTTCTGTTCTTTAGATCGTCAAGCATATTTACTCCAAAAATTCATAATAACTCTTCAATTATACACGCAAACAATTCTCCTTAAAATAATAGTTATGTACTGGCATAATAATATTTTCGTTCAAAACTCAGTTTCCTCAAAACTCAGTTTGGATTATACTTACCAAGTCTTAAAAACAAGCTCTTTTATGGGTTAACTAATGAGATATTCCCACCAACAATCGGAGAAAATCTAATATGGCAGAAACTATTACACATGATGTTGTCATTGTGGGCGCCGGTCTTGCAGGATCATGGGCCGCGATGACAGCCTCACAGCAGGGGGTTAAAGATATTGGAGTCCTCTCAAAGATACATCCCCTAAGATCACACAGTGGCGCCGCCCAGGGCGGAATTGCCGCCGCGATAAATAATACTCGTCCAGTAGCTGGAACAGGCCCCCGCGGACCCCTTGAAATGATCCCCGAAGGTGATGAACTGATCGACAGCTGGGAACTGCATATGTTCGACACCATCAAAGGGTCGGATTGGCTCGGAGATCATGACGCCATTGAACTGATGGTTAAAGAGGCGCCGGATATCATCTATGAATATGAGCACCTTGGTTGTGTTTTCAGCCGTCTGCCAGATGGCAGGATCGCCCAGCGCCGCTTTGGAGGACACAGCGTCCCCCGCGCTAATTATTCTGCAGATTACACCGGACATGTACTTCTTCACACCGTCCATGAGCAGGCCCTGCGCCACGGTACCAAATTCTACAGCGAATGGTACTGCATGGATCTGATCATCGAAGATAATATCTGCCGCGGTGTTGTTGCCATGGATATCCTGACTGGTGAGATACATACGATCCGCGCTAAAGCTGTAATGTTTGGAACTGGTGGCTATGGCCGCGCATTCAAGATCACATCAAATGCATTTGCCAACACCGGTGACGGTGTCGCGATCGCATATAACGCTGGCGTTCCTTTGATGGACATGGAGTGTGTTCAATTCCACCCAACCGGTTTATACAGGCACGGCATCCTGATGAGTGAAGCCTGCCGCGGAGAAGGTGGCTACCTGACGAATGCCAACGGCGATCGTTTCATGGAAAATTACGCTCCAGACAAAATGGAACTTGCACCCCGCGACCTGGTAAGCCGCTCTGAACAGAAAGAGATCGATGAGGGTAGGGGTGTTGGGTCAGACGGGCAGGGGATCTATCTTGATATGCGGCACCTGGGGCGCGAAAAGATCCTCGAGCGCCTCCCTCAGGTACGAGAGCTTGCTCTCGAATTTGTGGGTGCTGACATGATCGATACACCTGTGCCTATTCAACCAACAGCTCACTACAGTATGGGCGGCATCCCCGTCAATGTTGATGGGCAGGTGCTTGCCAGTGCAGACGGAACTCCTGTTACAGGCTTCTTTGCAGCTGGTGAATGCGCCTGTGTCTCAGTACATGGTGCAAACAGACTGGGAACCAATAGTCTTTTGGGAGCTTCATTATTCGGAAAACGGGCTGGTGTAAAAATGGCTGAAATGGTACTTGGCGGAGCAAAACTGATGCCTATCAGCGGTGACCCCGCTGGGAAGAATGAAGAACGCATCAAAGCTCTGATGAACAGAGAGGGTAAAGAGAATGTTGAAGACATCGCTCAGGAACTGAAGACCACGATGACAGATAACTGTGGAATTTTCAGGAACGATGAAAAACTGAAGCAAGCTCTTGAAGATATCGACGAACTTCAAGGAAGATTCAAGAACGCCTCGATCATGGATAAAACTAACCGCTTCAACACAGACGTGTTAGCTGCTATCGAAACTGACCACCTCCTGACCTTCAGTGAAGTGATCGCCGCTTCAGCAAAAGAACGTAAAGAGAGCCGCGGTGCTCACTCCAGAACCGATCATCCAAAACGGGATGATGAAAATTGGATCAAGCATATCCTTGCCACTAAAGACAAATCCACAGAAGAACCCAACCTGAGCTTCAAAGATGTCAATATTGATTGGGAGCGCTTCCCGCCCCAGGAAAGAAAATACTAATGGGTTACTTCGAGGAGAACATATAAATGTCGAAAACTAACTCAAACTCAAAAACTGTCTTCGTCCATGTGCAAAGATTTAATCCTGACGTTGATAAAAAAGCCTACATCAAAGAATATTCTGTTGAGGTCACACCGGATACAACTATCCTTGATGCGCTGCACGAGATCAAAACCCATCAGGATGGTACCCTGACCTTTAGACGCTCCTGCCGGCACGCGATCTGCGGAAGCTGCGCGATGAATGTGAATGGCACTAACTTGCTGGTATGCAATACACCAATTCACAGTATGCTGGACCGCAAGAACAAGATCACAGTCAAACCTCTTCCGTATCTACCCATAATAAAAGACCTGGTTGTTGACCGCCATCAATTCTGGACCCAGTATCAGCGCGTAAAACCATGGTTGATCCCGATGGAAGATGTTCCGGAAAAAGAATTCCGCATCAGCCCGGAAGAAATCGCTGAACTGAACAAAGCAGAAACCTGCATCATGTGTGGTGCCTGCTATTCAGCCTGCACGGTCGTAGGCACATCTAAAAGTTATATCGGGCCACACGCTCTCCTTAAAGGTTTTCTCCGTGTGATGGATCCCCGTGATTCAGCCCCTGGAGAGCGCCTGATTGAACTTGGCACCAGCGAAGGCATTTACCGCTGCCATACTATCTTCAACTGCATTGATGCATGCCCTAAGAATCTTGACCCAACCAAGGCAATTGAAACTCTTAGAAATATTGCTTCCAAACGCAAGAAATTCGAAGAGAGCAGGCTAGAACGCCAAAAAACAATAAATGACCCCGTCCCAGTTGAGAAGGCCAAGGGTTCCTGAAGGAGAT
>JAUWSD010000007.1 GCA_030610225.1 Chloroflexota bacterium | reverse complement strand
ATCACCCATCACATTTGCCTGTACGCTGCTGGGAACTTCCCCAACCAGCCATGTAAGGAAATCAATGAAATGGCAGCCTTCACCGATCACCCTGCCGCCGCCAACTTCAGCATCATGCAGCCAATGTCTTTCCGGCAAATAGCCTGCATTCACTCGATACGTAACAACCAGCGGTTCTGCCCGTTCCCCAAGAAATGCTTTCAGCTTTAATGCCAAAGGGGCAAACCTGCGGTTAAAGCCAACTGTCAGATGGGGAACATCTTTTTTATTGATCTCTTTCTCAATCGCGACTAACTCTTCTTCATTTAAAGCCAGCGGTTTCTCACAAAATACATTTTTGCCAGCTTTCAAAGCTGAAATAGTCTGCTCAGCATGCAAATTATGTCTTGTCAGGACAGCGATAGTATTGATCTCAGGATCAGCGATCAGTTCTTCTGCGCTGCTGCCAGAGTATCTGAATCCATGCTTCTGAGCATTATGCTGTGCATTTGTACCGGAAGCTGATGAAACAGCCACCAGGTCAATACTAGGGTTCTTTTTCAAGATCGGGAAGAGTACAGTGCCAGCAAAATTACCTGCTCCAAGAGCACCCAGCTTTACTTTTCCAAAACCCGTTCCTGCACCAGAATTTTCTACCTTTCTCTTCCCGCTCAGATCATCATCTGAAGCCGGGTAATTCAGCAGAATCCCCAGGAATTCCTCCTGCTTCTTTCCAGTAATCAGCTCGTATGCTTCTTCAGCATTATCGATCAAATATCTGTGGCTGATCAAGCGCTCAACATTCATTCCGTCAGCCAGTAAATTAATAAATGACTGCAAATTCCTGCCCGAAGTCCAGCGCACATAACCATACGGGTAATCCTGTCCCTTTTCCTCAAAACCCGGATCATACCTTCCTGGCCCATACGAACGGGACACGATCAAACCCATCTCTTTTTCATAATAATCTCTACGTGGAATATCCATCCCCACTGCCCCAACTGCTACCACTTTTGCCCGATCACAGCCTATCTGCCCTGCTAGTTCCACCGGGTCGCTTGAAGCCGTATCAGCGCAGATCAACACTGCATCCACGCCCCTGTTTTGGGTAAATGCCATCATTGATTCAACTGCACCTTTTCTCAGCACTGTTTTGAATCCCAGTTCCTGAGCAAGCCTGACACGCTTTGGATCAACATCGATCCCAAAAACTCTACATCCAGCGGCTTTGGCAATTCCCGCTGCCAAAGTACCCAGAAGCCCCATCCCGATAACAGCCACGTTCTCCCCGATCTGTAATTCGGCCAGCCTGAAGCCCTGCATCGCGATCGCCCCCAATGTACCGAATGCACCAGCTTCAAAACCAACTTCATCTGGCAGGGCTGCAAGTAGATTCTGTGGAACCACTGCATACTCAGCATGCACAGCATAACCGCCGCCTGCACAAGCCACCCGCTGCCCAACTTTAAAATCCCGCACTCCTTCACCAAGCTCCACTATCACCCCGGCAGACGAATAACCCAGGGTCATAGCCTGGTCCAGACGATTGAACACAGCCTCAACTGTGGTCATCAGTCCTTCGCGCTTAGCCTTCTCGACCACCTGCTTAACCTGGTCCGGACGCGAGCGCGCTTTCCCCAGCATGGACTTTTCTGCAAATTCAACCACCATCTTCTCAGTCCCTGCTGAGATGATCGATGCAGCGGTCCTCACCAACACCATGCCTTTCTGCGGCACAGGTACAGGCACTTCAACTACATTAGTCTTTCCATCACGTAGATTCTGTTGAACTTGCTTCATAATTCACCTTTTCCTTATTCAGAAAATTTTACCATGTGCCAGTATTCCTCACTCTCTCAAAACCTGCCATTAAATTATTGTATAATTTAATGGATTCAGACTAAAGACATACAGGAGAGCAAAATGACAGACCCCAGAGTAAAGAAGTTCGCCCGGATCCTTGTGGACTATTCTGCCAACATTCAACCCGGTGATCGGGTTCAGATCGATTCAACCCTCGCCGCTCTCCCCCTCGTGGAAGCACTTTATGAGCGCATTATAGAGCGGGGTGGGCACCCCTACCCAATGCTTGAACTCCCAGGACAGCAATCAATCTTCTTTGAGAAAGCAAACCAGGATCAGCTTCAACATGTCAACCAGTTCAGGATGCATGCATATAACGAGTTTGAATCCCGTTTCCGGATCAAATCAAGTATGGACCTCCATGAATTAAAGGACATCGATCCTCAAAAGCAAACTGAAGCAGGCAAAGCAAACAAACCGATCCTCGAAGCTCAATTCAGACGCGGGGCAGTTGGAGAGTTCAAGTGGGTGACAACACTCTTCCCGACTCAGGCCTACGCAGACCAGGCAGGTATGAGTCTCAAAGATTATGAGGATTTTGTCTACAGCGCTGTTTATGCAGACAAAGATGATCCCATCGCAGAATGGAAAAAATTCCACGATGAACAGGAAAAGATCATTGAGCGATTCAAAGGCGGTGATGCGATCACTCTAAAAGGACCAAATGTTGACCTGACCCTGTCAATAAAAGACCGTATTCTCGTAAACTGTGCTGGCACTAATAATATGCCTGACGGTGAGATCTTCACAGGGCCGGTCGAAGATTCGATCAACGGCTGGGTGCGCTACACCTACCCTGCTATCCTGCAGGGTCGTATCGTAGAAGGTATTGAATTGAAATTCGAACAGGGAAAAGTGGTTCAGGCAGCATCCAAAACAAATCAGGACTTCCTGCTTCAGATGATCGACTCTGATCCCGGTGCCCGTTATGTAGGCGAATTTGCGATCGGCACCAATTACGGTATCCAGCAGTTCACCGGCAGTATCCTATTTGACGAAAAGATCGGCGGCTCCTTCCATATGGCTCTGGGTGCCGGATACCCTGAAACAGGCAGCAAGAACAAAAGCCAGATCCATTGGGACATGATCTGCGACCTCCGCAAAGATTCAGAGATGCACCTTGACGGCGAACTTGTTTATAAAGATGGAGATTTTGTCTAAAAAATGTTACTTAACAATCAAGAGGTGGCATCTGCCACCTCTTTTATATAATATTTAAATTCTATTTGGCACTAATGCCAGTATCCTCTATTTACAGGTCTCAGGTCTTCAGAGGTGATGAAAGCAGTATCATCAACTTCCTTTACTATCTCCTGCACATCTTTAGCCCTTTTACGCATCACTCCCATATCAAGCAGTGTAACCATCCCATCTTTCCCACGGGCTGATATCTCCGTTACAGCAAAGCCCTCTTTTCTCAACTTGTCAGCGATCGCAGTCCCAAGTTTTGAGCTAACGATTCGAATATGTGTAAAACCGATCGCCAGTTTCCCTTCAACAAAAGACCCCACTACCCAGCCAGTGGAAAAACCAGCAGCATAGGCAATGACATGAAACCAGCTTTCCAGGTTGCTGAGAACATTCGAGATCGCCAGAACAAAGATCAAGCCCTGCATGAATCCAAACACCCAGGCCAGTTGCTTCCTGTCACGGATCAACATCATCATCCTGAGAGATGAAAAACTCAATTCAACCACTCTCAGCATGAATATTATTATGACCCCTACCCAAATAGGAAAGCTCGAGAAGTCGATCATTTTACTCCTTCAATACAGGGATGTAGTAACCCTCTGTATAATCCTTCACCATTCTTCTAATATTATACTTTGGTGTCAATGTCTGGATGCTTGATTTCACATACTTCATCCAGCCAGCAGACATATTATCAAGTGCCCGGGTGTTGTAATACAGTGGTATGATCTCATTTTCAAGCAGGTCATACAAACTGCTCAGATCATCACGGTCCTGCTCATCATGATCCGTATAATCTTTATCCTGACCAATTGCCCAGCCGTTCTCTCCATTGTAACCTTCCCGCCACCACCCATCAAGAATTGAGAAGTTGATCACTCCGTTCATGGCCGCTTTCTGGCCGGAAGTCCCGGAAGCCTCGTTTGGCCTTCGCGGGGTATTCAGCCACACATCCACACCCTGGGTCAGGTATCTGCCCAAGTTCATATCGTAGTCTTCAAGGAAGATCAGCCTGCCGCCGTTCTCAGAAGATTTAACCTTTCGGTACACTTCCTGGATCAGCATTTTTCCGGGTTTGTCAGCAGGGTGCGATTTCCCAGCAAAGATGATCTGTACCGGTTTATTAGGTTGATTAATCATATTCAGCAGGCGATCCATGTCATTCAAGATCAATCCTGCCCTTTTATATGTAGCAAAGCGGCGCGCAAACCCGATCGTGAGTGCATAAGGATCCATCAATGCACCAGCCGCTACTACCTGCACAGGATGAACGCCATCTCCAACCCACTGATTTCTTGCTCTGTCACGAAGATAGGAAGCCAATGCTCGTTTAAGATGCCGCCTCACATCCCACAGTTCACCGTCCGGGATATTTGAAACAGCCTGCCAGACAGCATCGTCATCCAGTCTTTCCATCCAGTCTGATGGTAAATATTGGTTGAATAAAGTTTTCATTCTGCGGGCTAGCCATGTGCCTGTGTGGACACCATTTGTAATATGACCGATCGGAACATCCTCTTCCTTCAACTCCGGCCACAGATGATTCCACATCTTTCTGGCTACATGCCCATGCAGCTCTGATACTCCATTAGCTCGGTTGGACATTCTAAATGCCAGGATCGGCATACTGAAGACTTCGCCCCAGTCCCGTCCTGCACTGGCTAGATCGAAGAACTCATCACGTGTCAGCCCAAGTTTAGGCCATAATTTTGAGAAATATTTGTCGATCAACCATTTTGGAAATTCATCATTTCCTGCCGGAACCGGAGTATGAGTTGTAAAGACATTATTTGCCTTGGCCTTATCCACAGCCTCTTCATAGCTCATGCCAGCCTGCATATTCTCTCTGATCTGCTCGATTGTGAGGAATGCGGAATGCCCCTCATTCATATGCCAGACCTGGGGATCATATCCTAATTTTCGGAGTGCCTTAACTCCGCCCATACCCAAAACGATCTCCTGTGAAATTCGCAGATCGAGGTCGCTGCTGTATAATCTCGCGGTCAGCTTTCTGTCTTCCTGTGTGTTCCCCTCAACATCTGTATCAAGCAAATAGAGTGGGATCCTTCCAACCCGCACTTCCCACAATCTTGCCTTTATCTCTCGACCGGCCATCTCAACTGAGATCGTCATAAGCTCGCCATTTTCTTCGCGGATCGGTGATACCGGCAACTCTTCAAATTTCAGCTCAACCTGGCTGGCTTCCTGCCAGCCATCTTCAGAAATGCGCTGTGTGAAATACCCCTGGGTATAAAAGAAGCCGATTGCCACAAATGGCAGACCCAGATCAGATGCAGCTTTTACATGATCGCCCGAAAGAATACCCAGCCCACCAGCATAGATCGGGAGCGTTTCGTGCAGCCCGAATTCCGATGAGAAATAAGCTATCGTGTTCTTATCCTTCTTGAGGCATTTCTGTTCGAACCAGGTGTTATCCCCCGCCATATATTCATCAAATTCCTTGATGACATCATAATAATAATTCAAATAGCGCGGGTCTTTTACGATCTCATTTAATCGGTCCTGATCTACATCGCGCAAAAATTTGATCGGGTTGTGGTTCACCACTTCCCAAAGGTGAGGGTCTATTTCAGTAAATAATTTCTGGGATTCTTTTACCCAAACCCACCATAAGTTGTAAACAAATTCCCCTAATCTTGAAATCTCTTCTGGAAGTTGAAAATTGTTTTGATAGATGCCTTTAAATTTGCTCATTAAGTTCATTTCTCTTTATATTTAATAATTATGGTGCGTAATAACTAAAGTTTAGCAGTTATTCAATCAATAATTTCCAGCGGTGATATAATTCAATTCTTATTCACCAATTCTAACTTAAATATGCAATTATGAGCTCGGTTGACGAAATAAAAGCCCGATTAGATATTATTGATATAGTCTCTGAAAACGTTCAATTACGGCGCACAGGGAAGAATTATACTGGATTTTGTCCGTTTCACCCAAACACTCGTACACCTGCTTTTGTTGTATTTCCAGAGACTGGCACATGGAGATGTTTCGGCCAATGCAACGAAGGCGGAGACCTAATTAATTACGTCATGAAGCGCGAAGGCTGGGATTTCCCCGAAGCACTTAAACATCTGGCCGATCGGGCCGGGGTTGTTTTAAGACCTATCTCACCAGAAGAGCAAGGACAAAAAGAAGAGCACGAACGCCTTAGAAACCTGCTCGAAGATGCTGTGGCCTTTTTCCGCCATCACCTTATAAATACTGAAGCTGGAAAACCTGCCCTCAATTACCTGCATGAACGCAATTTATCTGATAAGACCATTGAGGAATTTGAGCTTGGGTATTCACCCCATAGCTGGGATCAGGCTCACACTCACTTCACCGAAAAGGGATATACCGAAAAAGACCTGGTCGATGCCGGGCTGGTCACTCAGAGAGATTCGGGTGGCATCTATGACCGTTTCCGCAACCGACTCATGTTCCCGATCCGGAACTATCAGGGCAAAATGGCTGGTTTTGGTGCCCGTGCACTTGCACCAGACGATGTCCCAAAATACCTGAATTCTCCTCAAACTCCCATCTTCGATAAAAGCAATCTGCTCTACGGGCTTGATAAATCCCGTAAAGGTATTCGTGCAGACGACCAGGTAGTGATCGTTGAGGGTTATATGGATGTGATCGCCACCAATCAGGCTGGTTTTAAGAACCTTGTAGCTTCGATGGGTACTGCACTGACAGAAGAACAGCTGCGTCAGCTAAAACGCCTGACACGCAAGATCATCCTCGCAATGGATTCTGATGCAGCTGGTGTGAATGCCACATTGCGCGGTTTACAGGTTGCCAGAAATACCCTTGACCGAGAGAGTGAGCTAACTTTCGATGCCAGAGGGCTTCTGCGCAATGAGGCCCGTCTGAATGCTGACATCAGGGTCAGCACCCTCCCTGAAGGGCTTGATCCAGATGAGATCGTTAACGAGAACCCTGAAGAATGGGCGAAGCTGATCGCTTCAGCCAAACCTGTCGTTGTGCATGTCATGGAAACTTTGGCTGCCAGCCAGGACCTGAGCGATCCCAAAGCTAAAACAGAAGTTGCAGACCAGGTCATGCCCTTGATCCAGGATGTGCCCTCACTGATCGAAAGGGACACCTACCGCCAGCAGCTTGCCCGTCTCCTCAAAGTAGATGAATCCACGCTGGTTAGCTCTTATCAACAACCGGTCCAGAAGCGCAGGCGTCCCGGAAGAAGGGCTAAAAATCCAGTTGATCAGTCGGCTGAACCAGTATCAAAGATCCCTGAGAAATCACCTCTGAATGAGATCGAAGCGATGGCCGTTGGGATGATCCTCCGAAAACCAGAAAATCTCTACAGGGTTGATCGTGCCCTGATCCAGTCAGGACTATCAAGGATCTCGAGTAAAGATTTCATGCACACAAACCATCAGGAGATCATTAGTTTGATCATCACATCTCTCGATCAGGATACTATTGAACCCCAAAACTATGTCATAGAACAAATGCCGATCGATCTTGCAGACTATGCAGATGATCTGCTCCAAAAAACACAGAAACTTGTGCCTCAGGAAGAAAGGATCTTATCGGAGATCTTCCGTAATATTCTTCGCCTGCGGGAAAACGTTCTTCGTGATATGCTAAACCAATATCGTTTTCAGCTGGAAGATGAGCAGGAAAACAATTCAGGTCTTAACGATGACCTGATGCAGGAAATTAATAAAGTCAATCAACAAATACTAAAGATCAATAAAGCATTTAACGATAGAACTCTGTTTTCAAACAGACCTGACCCAGAATAGCAGCATGACTAAACTAAAAAAAACCATTAAAACAAAGAAGGTTGTAGATGGAGGTGAAGACCCGATCAGGCTCTATTTAAAAGAGATCGGCCAGGTTGACCTGCTTGATATCGATCACGAATTTTGGCTGTCCTCTCAAGTAGAAGGTTTCAAATCGCTGACCCACCTGAAGAACATTGTGGAATCCAGCGGCCGCAAGAAAGACATCCCTAAAGAAATATTCACACTCCTATATAAAATGATCACTGATTCCTGGGCAAAAATACGGAAAGGTGTTGAAGCCTTGGAGCGGGAGCCTCCCCTTTTCCTGGAAATTCTAATAGAAGCCCGTGACCTGAAATCAACCTGGAATTTGCGCAGGCATTCATATTTGCGCAGCTACCTGAAAAATGATCTCTGGTCCAATAATGATGATTGGGACCAGATAGCAAAATACGCATTCACTCTCTACGTCTCAATTTATATGCTGCCTTATGAATCGATCGACTACCTTGAGGAAAGGTATTCCCTGAAGGGAAAATTGCCGATGACCCACACCTTCGCGTGGAGACTGCCGGACAAAGAAATAATGCAGGATGCTTTAGATAAGGTCTTCAAACAGTCCCTTGAAGCTCAGAACGCGATTATCAGCGCCAACCTCCGTCTGGTCGTCAGCATTGCCAAACGTTTTGTTGGGCGCGGCAGCAACTTTGAAGACCTGATCCAGGAAGGCAATATCGGCTTACTGAGAGCCGTACATAAATTTGATGTCACCCGCGGATTTAAATTCAGCACATATGCCACATGGTGGATCAGGCAGGCCATCACAAGATCAATTGCTGATCAGGCCCGCACGATCCGTATTCCTGTTCACCTCCTGGAATCTATCCAGCGCTTGATGCGTTCACACCGAACCCTCACCCAGAAACTTGGCCGCGAACCCAAACATGAAGAACTGGCACTTGAATCTGGGTTCCTGGAACAGATCGAAGTTGACCACATCAGGGAATATCAGGATAAGAACATCGATATTGACCCTGACCTTCTGAGAAAATGGAAGCGTGCCACCATTAAAGTAGAAAAGACCCTCAGAGCCGCAGAAGAACCGATGTCACTGGAAAGCCCGGTAGGTTCCGGGGAGAACAGCCAGCTTGGAGATTTTATTGAAGATAGCGACGCTCCAGAACCAATTGAAGCTGCTGCCAGGGAAATACTAAAAGAACAGATCCAAAACGCCCTCGGTGCCCTCACCGACCGTGAGCGGGAAGTCCTGGAGCTGCGTTATGGTCTTATCGACGGGAAAGATCACACCCTCGAAGAAGTCGGACAGTATTTCAATGTCACCCGTGAGCGTATCCGCCAGATAGAAGCAAAGGCGCTCAGAAAGCTCAGGCACCCATCACATAGTAAAGACCTGCAGGATTATCTTTTCTAATTTTCCAGATTATTATTAATTTCCCACTGTTTCATTAACGCTTTGAAGTATTTCAGATGCTGACTGCAGTGTCCCCGCGCTTATATCTCCCAGCATTTGTGCCAGCTCCATCATCCTCTCTTCCCCGCTCAATGATTCAACCTTGGTGATAGTGCGCTCCTGCTCAATCTCTTTGCTGACGCGGTAATGCTGCTGTCCGTACCCAGCCAGTTGGGCAAGATGCGTAATGCACAACACCTGATGCCCTTTAGCCAGGTTCCACAGTTTGCGCCCAACAACAGATCCAACCCTCCCGCCAATTCCCTGGTCGATCTCATCAAATATCAAAGTTGGGGTTTTATCCGCAATTGCCAGCACATTCTTCAACGCCAGCATCAAGCGGGAGGTTTCACCGCCCGATGCGATCTTAACCAACGGTTTCAGCCCCTCACCCGGGTTTGGCTCAACAAGGAATTCAATTTCCTCATGTCCATTTGTATCAAAGCGGCAGCTCGCCCCATCGATCTGAAGTCCATCATCTTCTTCAACGACCCTGAAATCAACCCCAAAACGGGCCTTTTCCATTCGCAGATCCTGTAGCTCTGACTCTACCAGGCCGGTCAACCTGTCTGCAGCAGAATGTCTCTTCTTTGATAGTTTGAGTGCCTTATTTGCCAGCTCTTTCAGCACTTCGCCCTCCTGTGCTTCAAGCTCAAGGATCTTCTCTTTAGCGTTGGTGAAATTCTCCACTTCAATCGCAGCCTGTTCACCGGATGCAATTATCTGCTCAATTGAATCCCCGTATTTTCTCTTAAGATGACCGATCAAGCCCAGGCGCTCTTCGACTTCTTCCAAACGATCCGGGTTGAATTCGATCTCTTCCAGGTATCGCCTGATATTTATTGCCAGCTCGCTTAGTTCATCAAAGATACCAACAGCACTCTCTGCGAGTTTGTCCTGAGTCTCATCTATCTTGCTCAATGCCTGCAGGGCCTGAACCGTTTCTCCCAGCTTATCAACTGCTGATCCAAAATCGACATCATTATTATCAAGAGCATCCAGGGCTGTGTTGGCCTGCGCAGACAAATTCTCAGCATTCGATAATCTTATCCTTTCTTCAAGCAGCTGTTCTTCCTCACTAGGCACAAGATTTGCCGTATTTATCTCTTCTACCTGGAATTTCAAGAGCTCGATCCTATCCGCCTTATCCTTCTCGGAAGATCGCAGCATACTGAGCTGCCTCCGCACCTTTGTCAAGAGAGTAAATGATCCCTTGTAGTCCGCAAGCTCCTCTTCTATTTCTGCAAAGCGGTCCAACAATTCAAGATGGTGATGTACACGCAGAAGTGAGAGATGCTCAGATTGACCATGCAGGTCTATGAGAAGATCGCCGACCTCTTTGAACAGCCCCAGGTTTACCAATCGACCGTTGATCCTGGCGGCATTTCGCCCCTCTTTCTTAAATTCCCTGCTTAGGCTGATATATTTATCCTCAAGTTCGAATTCTTCCCTGCCAAGGATCTGCTCGATCAGTCCAAAATTGCTTTCAGTCAAAAGGAATGTTCCCTCTACCGATGCTGCATCAGCTCCGCTCCTGATCAGTGTTGAATCTGCCCGGCCGCCCATTAGAGTTTCGACCGCATCAATGATGATCGACTTCCCTGCCCCAGTTTCACCGGTAAAGATCGTCAAGCCAACTTTAAATGAAAGTTCAAGCTCATCTATGATTGCGAAATTCTTTATCCGAAGTTCAACTAGCATACTCTCACCTGATATTGATCCCGGAAAATCTGGTATAGGCTGTAGATGCAGCGATCAGAACAAATAATGATGGCCAAAGTATCCCAATAAGACCGCCCAATCCCCCACCAAAAAAGACTGACAGCAAACCCGGCAGTATCCTTGGCAGGCCACCCACAACCACACCAATTACTACAGCTTTGTTTAAGCCGGGTGATTTGCGCTTACCTGTTATTTTGCGGACTGCTTCTGCGATAATGATTCCCACAAAGGGAGAAAGCAGCAGTAAAAAGAAACCGATCATTGAAACAAAAATGCTGCCAATATATGAAAGTGCTGTAGAGATCACGAACGCTAAGACATAATCAGTTACCCTAGCTGTATTAAATACCTGCCGCTGCTCTTTGATGCATTCTTTGCACCGGTATCCTGTAGGAGTGTGCACAGCGCATGAAGCGCATATAGACTTCCCACAGCGGTTGCAGCTCAAGCCAGTTTCGCGGTCAGGGTGATTGGCGCAGAAAGTTATATCAGAATCCATTATTTCCTGGCTCCTGTGCTGGGGTTTTGATCCATCAGCGAAAGAATGCTGTTATAAAAATACTCAGCCTGCTGAAACCTCATGATCTGCACAGAATGCGAGCTGGCAGACACTTCAATAACATCACCTAACAAAAAATCAACCGCTTCATGCCCATCAACGCTGATGACAGTGTTCCTGTACTCCTGCATTTCAATCTTAACTGTTGACCCCTCAGCCAATACGATCGCCCTATCTATAGAAAGGTGCGGGGCCACTGGAACCAACAACAAATTGCGCAGATCAGGAGGCAGGATCGGCCCACCTGCTGCCAACGCATATGCTGTTGAGCCAGTCGCAGTAGAGACGATCAAAGCATCCACCACATAAATTGTCAGGAATTTATTATCCAGGCTGGTGCGCAAATGCACCGGCCTCATTTCCTTTCCTCTTCCAATTGCTATATCATTCAGGGCTTGCCAATTCTCGATCTCTTCCCCGTTCCGGATCATGCTCACGTTCAGCATCATCCGCTTTTCAAGCCAGTAATCACCAGCCAGCATTCTGTCGACATGCGCTTTCCAGCCATCTGAAGGCACCTCGATCAGAAAGCCAAATCTGCCAAAATTGATCGGCATGATCGGAACCTTCGATGGGGCGCATAAATGCCCAGTCCGTAAAACAGTACCATCTCCACCCAATGTGATCACCAGATCAAAGCTGTTATTCATGACCTGTGCACGAAGAGCATCATCATTCAACTTGCCATAAATAGTGGCAACCCCTTTTTCTGACAGGTAAGCAGAAACAACCTCACCTTCTGCAATAGCCCTCTCATTATTCGGGTTTGATAATATTGCGATCGATTTAATTTTATTCATTTTCATCATCCACAATTATAAGTGATTCATTCAGCTGATTTCTGTTAAAGTTTTTCCTCACATATCTCACTATAACCGCAATTCTGACATCGTCCTATATGATCGTGAGAGCGGTGAACATCATTAAATTGTTCTTCCAGGCGTATGTCTTTCATTAATTCAAGCAGCTGAGCTTCAAGTTTTTCTGTATAAGGAACATTGAAAGACCGGTCAGAATATTTGATTATCCCATAGCTTGGCCTCTTCCCATATTCAACTTCCACCAGCTTACAATACGCCGCCAGCTGCATTATATGAGAGTCAAAAGGGTGTCCAGGCGCTTTCCTCATTTTCACTTCAACCGGGATCATCTCACCTTTTTCCCTCACCAGATAATCCGGCCTGCCAGTCAAGCGCAGCTTCTTATCAAAGAGTGGTTTATGCAGCGCTTCACCGTGCAGAGTATCCTGATATGCAACCTGGATAGATGGAAGCCCTGTCCCTTTTTTCAATAGTCCTGATAACCAGAACAGGATAACTGCAAATACCAGAAGGATTAATGCTAATTTCATCTACGCCCAGTCCTAAAATCTTTCCATCAAGAAAGATAGCAGCGCAGCCAGGATCAATACGATCCCGCCAATCCGGACCAGCCTGGCAGCGTTCACCCGCAAACCGTGTTTATGATGGAAGTTATCTCCAGCTAACATCTCAGCCGCGTTTTCTGATTCCATGCCATTTTTGGCATACCACCATGCCCGATTGCAGTAGAGATAACTCCCGATCTCAGAAGCTCTGATAACTCGCATTCAGCTAACTTTTGCTGTTCTTTGAAATGCGGTCTTCAACTTCACCCAGAACCTGCTCAAGCCGCTCCTGTCGAAAGCTGAGGGTCACGTCACCGCGGGTGCGCTCAATGATGCTTCGTGCAATGTCTGTCAGCCTGCGCAGCCCGCCTGTCACCGCATCCGGATAATCCATGGTCACCAGAACGCCGTAGATATCGTCCATATCCTTAAGGTGTTTCTCTACCTCTGCTGAGTGCCCATGCCTGAGAATATCAAGGATCCTGCGCCGCAGCTCACCTACCACCTCGGCCAAGCCCTTCATATATGTGTACTTCTCAAGCTTTAGCTCTGTAGGGGATGGGAGCTGTTCACCCCGCACCAATGCGGCCACGATATTTGCCTCAGCATACTCCTTCAGAGCATCCTGGGTATATCCCGCAAAATACACGCTTGGAAATTTATCCCGCATTTCCCGCAGAAGCCCTAAAAGCTCAGTTGCAGCATTCAGGTCTTCATCAACCTTGTCATGGTCATCCCTGTGTACTGCTCTGATCGCATGTGCACAGTGTCGGTTCAATGCTCTGGCATTCTTTAACGCCTCATCCCTTACCGAAGTATGCTCATCAAACTCCTGATGTACTTCTTCAGCGATTAATTCTAATTTTTTCATTTTTCTTGGTCTTCCTCCGAATCATCATCCGGTTTAATGGTCTGAAACAATGTGTCTGCCAAAGATGCTTTCTTGGGGAGTTTGATCTCCCCGTACTTCTTCTCATACTTCGCCAAATTCTCTGTCAGCGCCTTGTGCAATAGCTTGATTCCTAAAGGGGACATAACAACTTTTGACACGATCTGTGCGACTTTGTCACCAGGCAGGATTAAACCAAAATCAAAAACAAGCTCTGCTGGCGAATGAGATATCCTGACAACATTTGAATATTTTGGATCGACACCCTTCATAGGTGCCAGTCTCAGCTGCGTGATTGCCTGTTTCTTAGGTCTTTTACCTTTTGCTTTCATTTTAGATTCCTTCCCTAGAATGGAATATCGTCAACAGAATCACTATCCGCCTGCTGCACCTGACCCTGGTCCAATGGAACCTGCTCATCTCTGCTGGTCAGGAAAACGACTCGCTCGGATACTATCTCATATGAAGATCCAGAGCTGCCGTCATTGCGCTGGAAGACACGGGGGTTGCCAGTTTCTTTATCAGGGTTCATGCGGCCCTCGACCAGCACACGGCTGCCGGATTTTAGATATTGGTTGCAGGTTTCAGCTTGCCGCCCCCATGCGGAAATACGGAACCATGTTGTTTCTTTTACTTTTTCACCACTGGATGCAGTATATTGCCTGTTTGTTGCTACTGAAAAATTGGTGACACCCTGTCCTGTGGGTGTATAGCGCATTTCGGGATCTCTCCCCAAATTTCCAACGATCACGATCTTTTGATATGACATCAAATACCTCCTAAGGTTATTAAATTAATATGTAAATATACTTAAATACTGGT
>JAUWSD010000098.1 GCA_030610225.1 Chloroflexota bacterium | reverse complement strand
GGTGTCGGATCAGTCGGTGTCGGTGTTGGATCAGTCGGTGTCGGTGTTGGATCAGTCGGTGTCGGTGTTGGATCGGTCGGTGTCGGTGTTGGATCGGTCGGTGTCGGTGTTGGATCGGTCGGTGTCGGTGTTGGATCGGTCGGTGTTGGTGTTGGATCGGTTGGTGTTGGTGTTGGATCAGTCGGTGTTGGTGTTGGATCGGTTGGCGTTGGTGTTGGAACTGAACCGTCAGAACATCCTTCTTTATATTCCTCATGGGTTGTATCCCAGGTAGCAAAAACAACCGGGCCATCACCATCATCCTTGTAAAGGACGATCTTGAAATAAACTATGGCACCATATTCAGCATGGGGACCATTGTCTTCTATCAAATTAGATGAACATGACAGGTGATATGGGTAGATAGCTGGTGGTACTAAAGCATCCTTTCCACTCACAGATCCAGAGTCAACTGTGCCATCTGCAAATAAAACATAGTAATCTGCCGACCACTCTACTCCTGCTGCCATCGTGTTCACTGGGGGGATCAACGAAATCACCATTGATGAAATGATAAGCGCTGCGCCAAACAAATAGAAAACTTTTTGCATCTTATCAGTTATTGATCGTGAAACAATATTACTTTTCATATAAACCTCAACTTTTGCCAGCTCTATATTTTTAAATACAGAACCGACCATAATATAGGCCGGTTTCGCAACTTGCTCCCCATCTCTCCTGCCAACTTAAGGCTTTGCGACCAAAAAAGAGAAATGGATCATCACATCCTATTATTTTATTCGGATATATATTATCCTATTTAGCAATATTATAAAACATTTTTTAATTAAGTCAAGAATTTTTAAGGTAAACAAAAAGGGCTGTTTTCACAGCCCTTCAATTAGGTAATATATACTCTATGCCTCGATAACTTTCTTTTCTCGAACTCCTGTCATCACCAGCCAGGCAAGCGCCATGAATATCGCAGCAAACAGCCACAGATATTGGTAGTCACTACCAAATCTCTGGACAATAAAACCGCTAAGTACTGGGCCTATCACAGCCGCTGACTGTGAGGAGAAATAATATAGCCCGGTGTATGCCCCGATCTTCTCTTCATCCCCGTAGTCATATACAAGGGGCAAACTGTTCACATTTACCAGCGCCCAACAAAATCCTGCCAGTACAAGGATTATTCCCAGGGTCAATTGTGTCTTGATAAATACAAATCCAATCCCAAACAAGATCACCAAACCTGTCAGGCCAATTCGAATCGCGCGCTTTCTTCCGATTTTCGTTGCAATCAATCCACTTGGCAAAGCAAACAGGATGAACGATCCAGCAAACAGGGTCGTCATCATCGATGCCGCGCCCGGTGTCAATCCCAAAGAGAAAACGGAGAATGAAGACAGCCCCGTCTGTACTGCTTCATAAGCAATGAACCAAAACAGGATCCCAAGTAAAACATAGATCCCGCTCTTGTTTTCGCTAGTGAAAACATCCTTCAAATTATCAAACACCCTGCCGGTTTCCTGCTTCACCTTCTGTGCTTTCTCAGGCTCTTTCACCCAGATCAAAGCAACGCTCAGCATAACAACCATGAATATCGCACCAGCTACAAAAGGTGCCGCCCTGCCCATTTTGTCAAACAAGATCCCTCCCCCGAGCAGTGCGATTGCAGCACCGATCCCGCCCATCAGGTTTATGATCCCATTTGCCTTACTGCGCTGCCCAGCAGTGAATAGATCTCCAAGCCAGGCAACCGTCGGCGAACGGAACAGCGCCATACCAAAGTTCGTGATCAGGATATAGATCATGATCGCGGTGATCGTCTGGGCAAAAGGCACCATGATGAATGCAGCGATCGCGATAGGAGCGCCGATCAGGATCCATGGTTTTCTTCTACCAAATCTGTTCCAAGTCTGGTCACTTTTTGAACCGGCCCAGGGTTGAATGAATACATTGATGATGTTATCCCAGGTCATAACAAAAAAGGCCATCGCTGGCCCTAAACCAAAGCCGACAATATCCGGGATCTCTTTACCCATCTCCAGCAACTTGGCATTATATTCCGGGTTTCCAGCCTGCAAAAAGATTGGAATAAAACTATTAAAGACAGGCCAGATAATACTGATACCTAAAAATCCAAAACCAAGAATGAATGTTTTTCGATACGGAAAAGATTTTTTCATGAATTGTTCTCCTTTGTCCTTCATATTATATATTCATATAACAATCTAAAAATTTCACACTATCCTGAATTTCCCAGATCAGGTCTAATCCTTTTCTCTTAGTGTCATAAACGCCAGACCTATCACTACAAGCCCATATAGAGTCATATTTCCGAGCATTCCAAGGTTGTCCAGCAGCGTATTATCTAATATCAGTTCCTGGATGATCTCATTCGCGTAGAATAAGGGGGTTGTATAACTCAGCCCTTGTGACCATTCAGGCAGCATTTCCACTGGGAGTATGATCCCTGCCAATATTACGGACAGGATCACAAGGGGAATAAAGGGAAAAACCTGCCCCTCATTCCTGGCAAAGTTAGACACCAGTGTGCCAATAGCAACACTTATCACCGACAGCAGCCATATGACCAAATATATAGATCCAAGTTTCTCAAAACCATATTCAAGCTCAAAAAGCCAATTTATCTCCAGCAGTACTGCCAAACTCTGAACCGTGGCAAGGACAGAATAAGCCATGATATATCCGCTGATGATCTCAGCCTGGTAGTATCCACTCACAAACATACGTGAAAGTGTCCCCCCCGTTCTTTCCCTTACCAAAACTATTGCGGTCAAAATAAAAGTTATGAAATGGACAATAAAGGCTCCGTAAGGAACCACATACACATTAACATTGAATGCAGGGCTTGCTAATGCATCAAAGACAATATTCATGAAATAGATGATTATCAAAGGAATAATGATCGATCCGGCAAGAAACCTGGGATCCCCTTTGAGCTGCTGAAAAACCCGCCTGGCCACTTTCAAAGCCCGTTGAATTGTCCCTATCATGATATGCTCCTCTCTCTCCCCTCTACCTTCTCCTCGATCAACTGCAATATTACAGTCTCCAATGAGGTCTCTTCAATTTCGATCCTTGTTATCGATTTATCAAGTCCAAATCTCCTGAGAGCTATAGGTATCTTTTCGGGATAATTCTCAAGAACATTCTCCACATATCTATCATTTTTCCACACCCTGACCTTAGCTTCTTTTTTCCATAACAAATTCCTGGGAGTGTCATCCGCAAGCAAAATGCCCTCATGCAAAATAGCCAGTTTATCGCAATACATCGCTTCGTCCATTTGATGAGTGCTCACGAAGATCGTGATCCCTTTGTCTGCCATAACCCGAAAATGCTTCCAGAAGGTTTCCCTGAGCTGAGGATCAATACCGGAGGTTGGTTCATCCAAAAAGAGGATCCTGGGCACATTTACCAGTGCGCAGGCAAGAGAAGCCCTTTGTTTCATCCCTCCAGAGAAAGTATAAATAGGGTCATTCATCCTTTCCTTCAGATCAACAAAATTAATCACACCTCTCATATTCTTCTTTAATTTCCTCGACCCGTGAGCACCCCCAAAGAATATTATATTATCTCGAAGTGATATGTCCTCATATAAAGCTGGTGTTTGCGGCATATACCCGATCTGTTTCCGCAGCTTTTTCTTCTCTTTCTGCGGGTCCAACCCCAAAACCGAAACCTCTCCCCCGCTGATATTGGTCGCCCCGATCAAAGATCGGATAAGCGTTGTTTTCCCTGCTCCATTCGGCCCAAGAAAGCCATATATCTGCCCCGTTTCAATTTCCAGATCGATCCCTCGCAGCGCCTGGACTTTTCCGAAGTTCTTCCTCAATCCATAGATCTTAACTGCAACATCGCCCATTGCTTTTCTCCATGATCAGCATTTACACTTACTTCTAATCATATTATTAATTTGCGAATTTACAAAATTTTTCCTATTGATTTCTACAATTACTTCTTATCTATTACTTTATTCTATTAAACTTTGTATAATATAGTCAACAACATTCGGGAGAGACCGATGAAAGATAAAAAAGAAAAATTACATAAACGTTTTGAGGGGAAAGTTCCAGAAGATGTTCGAGAGCATGCCAAGTCTGCAAGAGCAGAAATGCGCGAAGGCTTCAAAGCTTTGTTCCCGCCAGAAGTCAGGGAACACCACCGTGCTGCTAAACGCGAAGCCCTTCAGGCGATGAAAAAGATGGTCGAACACGCAATAGATAAGCTCGAAGAGAAATAAAAAACTCTTTAGAACATTCTGCGCCTTGGCAGCATCGCAATGATCAACGCAATTAAAGCAAATCCAAACATTACATAGGCAAATATGATTTGCTGTGCAAGAAACAGTTGGATCCCACCCATTAAGAAAGCAAAGAAGAAAAGCGCATATAGGATCCGCCCTAATGAGCGGTCTATTCTCTTTAGCTGTCTTTCAGCAGCGGGGGTCTTAATTATCAGACCTCCCCTACTGATCCTGTCCAGCACATTCTCAGTCTTCCTGGGCAGTGCGATCAGGCTTTGGAATATCGCGCCTGCCTCCGATAGTATCCCCGGTGCCACTTCTTCCGCCAGCAGTTCTTTTTCATATGGGTTGAGCACATTCCAGAAATTGAATTCCGGATCCAGGCCTGTGCAGATCCCAGCCAGGATCGCAAATGTCCTGAACAGGAAGATCAAGTCCTGTGGAACCTGAAACGGCATCGTGTACACTAACTCTCTGAATTCAAATGCAAATTCGTGCATCTCTTCAAAAGAGATCTCTTTCAATTCATCCAAGCTCTTTCCCCAAAAACGATCAAACGCAGCTTCTTCAGCTTGCTCCAGGAGTTCAGTGTCTGCACCGGGAAGCAGGATGTTCAAAGTTTTATAGGACTGAACGATTCTTTTTGAATCCTTGGTAACTACCCCTATGATCAATTCCCGCAGTCCTTCTCTGGCATTTGGCGGGATATGGCCTGCCATTCCAAAGTCGATAAAAGTCAGCTGCCAGCCTTCACCGTCATCACTTCCATTTGGGTCAACGAACAAATTCCCGGGGTGAGGGTCAGCATGGAAGAAACCATCCTTAAATATCTGCCGCATATAGGCATCAAACAATCTCGTAGCGACTAAACTCCGGTCGATATTCTTCTCTTCGATCTTCTTATAATCAGTGATCTTGATCGCAAAGACATTCTCAAGCACCAGCACCCTTTTGATGGTCAGGTGCCAAACCACATCCGGCACTCGGACACCATCCACTTTCTCAAAATTTACCCCAAACTTTTCTGCATTTCGGCCCTCAGATAAGTAATCGATCTCTTCGTATAATATCTTTGAGAATTCTGCCATCAG
>JAUWSD010000215.1 GCA_030610225.1 Chloroflexota bacterium | reverse complement strand
TTCTGGATTAAAATGAAACCTATGATCATTAATTTTACCGTTTATATTGAACGGGCTTTCAGCTTGCCCGTAATTCCTGCAAGATATAGAATTGTTACAGGATTCCGCCTTATTATAAGTTGAAATTTTAAAGGCGTTTATTGAGTTTAAACTTATCAGGAGAAAGCTTTGCAAAAACCCCAAACTCAGATCTGGCAGGAATGGGCGGGAAATCTCAAGAGGAATAAACTGCAAAATATTATCGCTGTGCTATTAGAAGCTGGTGGACCTCTGAACACGCTTGCAGCCCAGCTTGTCTATGTCTCACAGCCTGTGATGGGTAGTTTTGTTGATGATTCCCGCATTTCTGCTCTGGCTGAACTCCTTGAAGAGAAAGAACATACTCAAAACTTTATCCACGCTCTCAGGGAGGATGCACTATGAACTTCTGGGTTATAGTCTTTCTTCTTGCATTTATTTTCCTGATGTTTGCCAACTTTTGGTATATGAAACGGGACGATAAACGCGGTCTCCGAACAATTCCCGCTTTTGACCATATGCACAGCTCGATGGAAGCCTCAGTAGAAGATGGCTCACGCATCCATTTTGCAATTGGTAGAAGTGAGGTCACTTCCCCAGAGATCGCCGCTGGCATCATTGGCTTGAATCTATTAAAACGTGTCGGCTACATCACCTCCGATTCAGATCTCACACCTGTCTCTTCTGCCGGCACTGGAGCTTTGATGATCCTTTCACAGGATACTATCAGAACCATCTACCGTGAACTCGGACGAAAAGGGGATGCGGCTTCTCAAATGGGTCTCTTTACTGGGCCTACTCCATTTTCATATGCCGCAGGTTCTGCACTTAATGTTTCAGAGGCTGAGGTCTCAACCAATCTGATGATC
Organism: Chloroflexota bacterium; assembly: GCA_030610225.1. Taxonomy (GTDB): domain Bacteria; phylum Chloroflexota; class Anaerolineae; order Anaerolineales; family UBA11579; genus JABJGH01. The sequence continues at coordinate 1,120 of JAUWSD010000215.1, read as the reverse complement.
GGATCATTTGGGATTGAAGCAGGTTTGCTCACCCATGCTGGAGATAACAGCAAAACGCTGACGATAGCAGGATCAGACGACATTCTTGGTCAGGCAGTCATCTACGCAACCACCTATGAACCTCTTATAGGTGAAGAAGTTTTTGCTTCAGGGGCATATTTTGGAATGAAGGATATTCACCGCGCCAGCCTCTTTACTCAAGACATCATGCGCATCCTGATCATTATTGGTATCTCAGCAATATCGATATATAGCTTGATTCGAGGTTTCATTCAATGAACATAAAATCCAAAATTCCTTTCGCCTCGATTGTAGCTATTGTTTCTGGTGTAGTCTTTTTACTCACTTACTTTATTGATCTTGGCACTATCCGTCAATATATACTCTCCTGGGTAACCATCCTCGCAGCGACTGCATTACTGATTGGGCTTATGAACCTCCTCCGCGTCCATTACCAGCGTATTCTGGATAATAAAACTGTTATCAACAGCACTGCCTTGATGCTTTCTCTGGTCGCTGCTTTTACGATCACACTCTTATTTGGTTCAGAGAGCCAGGCTGGCTCATTGATCTTTGACAATATAATCATGCCGGTTGAGACCAGCTTGCTGGCACTCCTGTCCATTACATTGACCTATGCCAGCTTGAGATTGATCACCACAAGAAAAAATATATATACCGGGATATTCATTTTCTTCTTCATCCTCACATTAGCAAGTTACGCCCCCATCCTCGGAAGGGAAATCCCTTTCCTTCAAGACAAACTTGGACCCTGGATAACTCAGGTTCTAGCAAGCGCAGGCGTCAGAGGGATCCTAATAGGTGTTTCATTAGGCACTATCGCCTCAGGCCTGAGAGTTTTAATAGGAGCAGATCAGCCCTTTAGAGAATAAGGCTGAAACGGAATCGAATATATGATGTATCAACCAGACTCAAACGACGAAATGCCGGAATGGCTGCAGGATCTCCCCGAAGACATGGGAGATGACAGCGAATCCGAAGCCCCTGTTTCGCCGCAAGAAGAACAAACAACACCAGAAGATCAGCCCTTGCCGAAAGAAAACGCAGAGCTATTCTTGGATACCGGGTGGCTGGACGATTTCCTTGAAACGGAAGAATC
>JAUWSD010000104.1 GCA_030610225.1 Chloroflexota bacterium | reverse complement strand
GGTTTCAAAGTCATCATTGCAGATGATCGTGAAGGATTTGCCACCAAAGAAACTCTTCCCGATGCTGACGAACATATTGAAGCGCCTTTAGAAGAGATCACAGATAAACTGGATATCCATCAATTTACTTATGTTGTTTTAACTACCAGAAGCCTGGATCTTGACGTTGAGCTCCTGCCCAAAATATTTGGGAGCAAAGCCGCATATATTGGTGTGATCGGGTCAAAAAGGCGCTGGATCGAAGCTCAGCGCAAACTTCTCGAGCTTAATATTGACCAAAGACTACTCGACAAGGTTCATTCCCCCATGGGCTTGGAGATCAACGCTGAAATCCCTAAAGAGATCGCATTAAGCATCCTCGCAGAGGTCATTATGCTGCGTGAAGGTGGTACCGGTAAACAAATGAAAGACTGAGAGTGCTCAGTCTTTCATCATAATTCAGTTATTTATCTTTACTATTTTCCTGCAGTTGGGGCAATATTTCTCATCTTCCTTCAAATTTAGAAGTGCTTCAGCATCTGGAAGTTCACTGCTTGCAGCACTATCCCTTACTGCCCCAAAGTCGATCAAGATCTCCCCGCAGTCACATGAGTTAATCTTAAATCCTTTATCCGGCATAAATTTATCCTTTATTTTTCATTGCAGCCCAGACTCTTTCTGGTGTAGCAGGTATCATGCCCAGATCTGCACCACATGCATTCTTGATCGCGTTTGCTACTGCTGGCGCAACTCCATCCATTGGGATCTCAGCTACAGCTTTGACTCCAAAGGGGTGTGAAGATTCAAATGTCTCAACAAAAATCGTTTCCATTTCAGGCACTTCAGTAGAAGAGAAAATATGATAGTCCCGGAGATCTTTTTCCCTGACCTCACCTTTTTCGTTATATATCATTTCCTCAGTCAAGGCATATCCTAAAGCCTGGATCATCCCGCCTTCTACCTGCCCGGAAGCAGTCAGAGGATTGACAATTACGCCCGAATCAACTGCCATGACCAACTTATCAACAATCACCATCCCGGTTTGAGTATCAACGGTTACCTCTGCGAATTGAGCCGCAAATGGAGGAGGTGCTTTTTCAGACACATGAGATGCAACCGCCATGATCTGGCTTTGGTTTGCATGGTGTAATGAATGCAGCGCTATCTTTGCATGTGTCACAAAACGCCCATCAAGCGCAAACGCTTTCCTGTCCTCAAAATGGATCTCACCTGCCTCAACATCAGGTCCTGCCCCCTCTTCATTCAATATCATCGCCGCTCTCCTAGCCATCTGAGTAGCAACTTTCTGTGCTGCTTTTTCAACAGCGGCTCCAGAAATATAAGTAGTTGAGGATGCATATGCGCCTTTGTCAAATGGAGTGAAGTCTGTGTCTGAAGAATATACGATCACATCCTCAAGTGGAACACCCAAAACCTCAGCAGCCATCTGTCCCAATACTGTGTCTGAGCCTGTACCAAGGTCAGTTGCACCAACCAGAAGGTTGAATGAACCATCATCATTGAGTTTGATGCTCGCCCCACCCATATCCAGATATGGGATTGCAGTACCCTGCATTGCCAACGCGACACCAATACCCTTCTTCAGCCATGGTTTATCTGTATCGCTCTTCCAATCCTGATTGCCAAACTTCTCATTCCATCCAATGGCTTCTTTTCCTTGAACCACACATTCTTCAAGTGCGTTGGTTTCGACTATCTCCGGGGAGGGTTCGCGTCCCTCACTCCATGCGGTTGAGAAAGGCTGCAATTCGCCCGGCCTCAGCGCATTTTTAAGCCTGAATTCCAGGGGATCAAATCCCATCTCATTTGCGATCCGTTCCATTTGACGTTCGACAGGCCAAAATCCCTGTGGTACGCCGTATCCCCTGAATGCTCCTGATGGAGCCTGATTTGAATAAACGATGTCAGCTATAAACTGAATATTTGGTTTCTCGCGGTATTTACCTTCACCTACATACAGCGCCATTGATTTATGCCCGGTATTTCCTGTAACAGTTAGGGCATGGCATCCATATGCTCCCGTGTCAGAGAGACAATACATAGCGTTCGCGGTCATAGTTCCATCATTTTTGATACCAGTTTTCATCTTGATCTTCATCGGGTGGCGTGAACGGGAGGATGTAAATTCTTCTTCCCGGGTAGTTTCATATATTACTGGTCTGCCAGTTGCGATCGTCAAGTGTCCGGCGACATCTTCGATCTGTACTTCCTGTTTGCCGCCAAAGCCGCCGCCAATCCTCGGTTTTACAACCCTGATCCGTTTTATTGGCAAGCCCAGCACAGGAGCAATCATTCTGCGGGCATGGAAAGGTACCTGGGTGCTGGTTCGGATGACCAGTCTGTCATCCTCGTCCCAATATGTAACTACTACGTGCGGTTCAATATGAGCCTGCTGAACTTTCGGTACTTCATACTCATGTTCGAAAATCCTGTCTGCTTCAGCAAAACCAGCCTCTAGATCACCAATATCAATGTGGATATGCGCTGCCAGATTGCGGGATGCATCCGAAGCATCGAAATCAACATAATCATCCTCATCGTGCAGGATGGTCTTATTATCCAAAGAATCCGAGTAGTCGATAATACTCGGAAGGACCTCGTATTCAACATCGATCAGAGATAATGCTTTTTTCGCAATCGCCGCACTTTCTGCAGCTACAAATGCAACCCTGTCACCAACATGGCGAACCTTATAATCAAGAGAGAACATATCCAGCGGACCCGGGATCGGGTCAGACTGTCCAGCGGTCGAATAAGCTACGCGGGGAATATCCTCATAAGTCAGAACAGCAGCAACACCTTCCAGCTCGCGTGCCTTGCTGGCATCGATCTTCTTTATGATCGCATGGGCATGGGGACTTTTCAGCACCTTTGCCACCAACATATTCCGAATGTCCACATCCGCAGCAAATGCCGGCTTCCCCTGAACTAATTTAACGGCATCAACTTTAATCTCATTCTTCCCAACAGATGAGTATTCAGTCTCTTCCCTGACTGAAACGATCTTGGGTGCAGTGCTAAATTTAGCCTCGTCATAATCATCACCCCTCATCTCAGCTGCTGCCTGTAACACAGCTTTCACAGGTTTAATAAATCCTGTACATCGGCACATTACACCAGAGAGCGCTTCCTTGACCTCATCCTCATTAGGATCAGGGTTTTCAGCGATAAGTTCTTTGGCTGCCAAAACCATGGCGGGGGTACAGTATCCACACTGGATCGCGCCATTCTCAACGAATGCTTTCTGTATCGAGTGCAAACCTTCTGTCTTCTTCCACCCTTGCTCAGGATGCTCTCCAACAGATTCGATCGTCTCGATCACTTTGCCATCAGCCTGCAGCGCGCTATAAACACAAGAATTGATCGACTTACCATCGATCAAAACAGCACAAGCGCCGCATTCTCCAGTTTCGCATCCATGCTTAACACCAAAGTATCCAAGCTCACGCAGGACATTCAACAATGTTTCCCCTGCCTGTACCTCAACCTGATGTTCTTTTCCATTTACATTAAATTTTGTGATCATATTATTCACCTATCTGATCCATACAGCGTTTTACCAATACCTCAGCGATCTCCGAACGATACTCTGCTGAAGCCCACTGATCACCAGCGTCTGAAAATGCCATCCTCACAGGTTCTTCGAATTGCAGGTCATCTTTGCCATCCAATACCAATATGGGCTGGCTGGCAAATCCGCCCAAAATAATTCTCGTTCGTCCAGAGTTCCATCTCGTAACTGCAGCAGAAACTATTGGCTGGTCGGCTTTGCTTCGGGCAACATATTCAAATGCGACCTTCACATTGGTAGGAATAGAGATTTCTTTGATCAGCTTGCCTATTAACAATTCCCATCTCAGCGGGAGAAGATCTCCCAGCCTGATTTTTTCATCACCGGGCAGTATCTGCAATTCAGCGTCAAGAGCAAGCATCACGGTTGTGAATGGTGACCTTCCATCAGAGGCTATCAGTGCCCCTGCAACTGTTGCAGCTTGTCGAATATTCTTTGCTGCTTCAAGTTTAGCTGCCCTGACCAACGCTTCAGGAGTGCCATCAAACCTGACAAGAGCCTCAAGAGTTGCAGCTGCACCAAATACAGTTTGATTACCTTTCGCTTCGATCTGATCCAAACCCAGATCCTGAAGATCAACTACTGCAAATTCTTTATTCAGGCCTAACTCTTCTGGAAGAGCGTTCAGCACTGTGCCGCCCCCCATTGGGACTGTCTCTGGTTCGTTGCGTCCAATCAGCTGTACTGCTTCTTCAATTGTTTTTGGACGATGATATTCAATTATCATATCAACTCCTTCTTATCTTCATATACTTTCCAACCCAATTCTTCAAGGTCTCCTTGGTGGAATTCTGGCGGTAAATTCACGACCACTCCTGTCGCTTCTGCCAGCACTTTCCCATCGGCATCCATAACCTTCGCCTTTGCTTCACCAACACGCCCCCTATCTTTGATGATAGTTCCTTCTATTCGGAGTTTTGTTTCTGTTGGAACAGGATGCCTGTATTTAACATTCAGTTTTGCTGTATACATCATCCGATTTGGATCTTTTGATAAAAAACTGCGCCCTAATGTTTCATCCAGCAAAGTTGCCAAGATGCCACCATGTACAGTGTTCGGGTATCCCTGAAAATGGTCAGCGATCACAATTTCAGCAAAGATCGAATTTTCATCAACAGAATAAAAATCAACATGTAATCCAAATTTGTTCTCAACACCACAAACAAAACAATGCCTTGAACCAGGTTGTTTTTCCATATAAATTAATTACTCCTAAAAGTATCTATCAACAATTTTACATCGCCACCTACAGGGTACAGGATCGGGTATGTCGCTCCATTATCCAGATACTCTTGTACTTTTGCTTTTGCTTCATCTGGTGTTCCAGAGGCAGTGATCTTCAGGATCAGATCTTCCGGCACCAAATGCTTTGCTGCCTTGATCTGTTCATGAGTTGCTGGCCATCCGAGGATCGATTGGATCTCTTCAACTACATCCATCGAAACTCCAGATGCCTTGGTAATATGTGGCTGCTGCGCCAGATATTGGGTCAACAGTTCTCTGGTTGTGTCAATTGCTTTATCATGGTCATGGTCAACTGAGCAGACGATCAGCTGCGGTCTGTCGATATCATCGATCGTCCTGCCAGCTTTCTTTGCTCCAATAGTCAGTCTTTCCATTGCCATATGGTTATATTCTGGGGGAACACAGTAATT
>JAUWSD010000114.1 GCA_030610225.1 Chloroflexota bacterium | reverse complement strand
TTTTAAAGTTTATGAAGGCAGATCAGGAAGAATCTGAGAACAATTATTTAATTGTTGGCCTTGGCAATCCCGGTGATGATTACCAGGAAACCAGGCACAATATCGGTTTCATGGTGATCGACAATCTGGTGAGTAATATGAAAGTCAACTATGCCAGCATTAAACATCAGGCAATGCTTTATAAGGTCAAACTTGAGGATAAGACTGTCTATCTGGCAAAACCCCATACCTTTATGAACCGCTCCGGACAATCAGTGAAACCAATTATTAAGGAATTTAATATTCCATTACAGAATATTATCGTAATATACGACGATGCCGACCTGCCATTTGAAACCATTCGCCTCAGACCGGGCGGAAGCTCAAGTGGGCAAAAAGGTATGAGATCGATCATCGAAAAATTAGGTACCAACGAGATCGCAAGGATGAGAATGGGCATTGACCGCCCTCCCGGAAAAATGAGTACTCCCAATTTCGTGCTCAAGAAATTTTCCAGAACTCAACAGGGAGTGCTGCCCTTTGTGCTTGATAGAGCCTCTGAAGCAGTCATGAGTTTCATCAAACTTGGGATCGAAAAAGCAATGAATGACCATAATCGAAGTGAGTGATGCATAAGATCATTGAGCAGTTCAAGCTCCTGCCCGGCTATCAGGACCTGATCAGCCAGATCAGGAATAATGTCAAAATTGCTCCCTTAGGCTTGAACAAGGCTGCCCGGATCCCCATGCTGGCAGCAGTTCATGGATCAGTCAATCGGCCTGTTCTATTAATAGTTGAGAATACCCGCAGCGCATTGGCTCTTTTAGATGACCTTGCCCTCTACAACCCTGATTCTGAACATCTATATTTCCCGGAACCAACATCTCTTTTCTATGAAAACGCCCCCTGGGGTGAAAACACCCGCAGGCAGAGGATCATGACCCTTACAAATCTGGCATCATCTCTGATACCAGGTGTGAAAAAAACCAAAAAACCTGCCATCATTGTTGCCCCCATTCGGGCGATCATGGCAAAGATCCTGCCCCGCAGAGACTTTGTAAAAGCAACTCAGTTGATCAAACCTGGCAAGAAACTGGATCCTGTCAGGTTCTCTCATGATCTTGTCCGCAATGGCTACAGCTCCACATCCACTGTTGTGATCCCAGGGCAGTTCACCAGGCGCGGAGGGATAATCGACATCTGGCCCCCAGCAGAGGACCTGCCAACCAGGATCGATTTTTTCGGAGATGAAGTTGATGGCCTCAGACAGTTCGACCCGGCAACACAGAAAACAGTCGGTAAACATGACCGCGTTCTCATCCCCCCTGCAAGAGAATTCATCCTCGACTCCACTAAATTGCAGGAAAGCGAAGATTTTGAATGGTCTGAATTCCACATCCCCCTACTCCATTCAGCTCCCTCAAGTTTGATGGAGTATCTGTCCAAAGACACGATCGTAATGTGCGATGACAGAAGGGAATTACGAGAGACCATTGACAGTCTCGAAGAGCAAGCTGTCAGCCTGCGCGAGGATTATCTGACCGCAGCTGAATTCTCCGGTGAATATCCAGTTCCTTACCTTACACTTCCAGAGATCGAAGAAAGAGTAGGAATGTTCCAGAATTTTGAATTAGGCCCATCAGGACTGATTGACAGGGCTCCAGTGGCCCTATCATTCTCACCTGAGAAAAGATTTGGGGGCAGCCTCCCCGATCTGATCGCATATCTGAAGGAAGCGATGGAGCGAGGTGAACCAGTCACGGTTGTCTCGCGTCAGTCCCCCCGCCTGATCCAACTCTGGAAAGACAATCTATATGCTCTCGATGAAGAATCACCTGATTTTGTTCAGGGCAACCTCAGCGAAGGATTCATCCTCTTACGCGACAAAAAACCAGATATCCATCTTCTAACAGATGGAGAAATGTTCGGGTGGGAACGCCCCCAGCCGAGACAGCACCACCGCTTGCAGGCTGAAACACCTGAATCTGGTTTTCTGGAATTTGAGGACAATGACCTCGTTGTTCACATCGACCACGGGATCGGCAGATATAAAGGCCTGGTGTCCAGAGAGATGGAAGGTACTCAGCAGGAATATATCTTCGTTGAATATGCTGCTGGCGACCAGCTCTTCGTGCCTGTTCACCAGGCAGACAGGCTCTCAAAATATATCGGCTCAAAAGGGCATAAACCCAGCATCACCAGATTGAGTGCCAGCGACTGGCAGTCGATCAAATCCAGGGTTAAAAAAGAAGTCCAGAAAGTAGCAGAAGACCTGCTGGAGTTGTACGCAAAACGCCAGATCGCTGAAGGTTACGCATTCAAAGCTGATACAGCCTGGCAAAGCGAGCTTGAGGCCAGCTTCTCATATATCGAAACCGACGACCAGGTCAAGGTTCTGCATGAAGTAAAAACTGACATGGAAATGACCCGTCCGATGGACAGATTGATCTGCGGTGATGTTGGCTTTGGAAAGACGGAAGTAGCCCTCAGGTCTGCATTTAAAGCTGTAATGGACGGCAAGCAGGTTGCCCTGCTGGTACCGACAACGGTCCTGGCTCAACAGCATTTCCGTACATTTAGACGCAGGCTCTCAACATTCCCTATCAAAGTAGAGATGCTTTCCAGATTTAGAACCGCGCGTGAGCAGAGAGAAATCCTCAGAGAACTTGCAAAAGGTGCTGTTGACATCATCATTGGAACACACCGGCTGATCTCTAAAGATGTTCTCTTCAATGACCTTGGCCTTGTAATAGTTGATGAAGAACAGCGCTTTGGCGTAACCCATAAAGAACACTTTAAAACTCTGAGAACTGAGATCGATGTGCTCACACTTACAGCAACACCGATCCCACGCACTTTATACATGGCTCTAACCGGCGTGAGGGACATATCCACCATCAACACACCGCCCGAAGAACGCCTGCCGATCGTCACACATGTGGGACCGTATGCACCCAGTGTTGTCAGGCAGGCTATTCTGCAGGAACTGGAACGCGGTGGACAGATTTTCTTCGTCCATAACCGTGTCCGTACTATTCAGGGTATGCACCTTCACCTCAAAAAACTGGTGCCAGAAGCAATGATGACCGTTGCACATGGCCAGGTGAAAGAAACAGACCTGGCAGCCAGAATGAGAGAATTTTCCAGCGGTGAGATAGATGTACTTATATCAACTTCTATCATCGAATCCGGTCTGGACATTCCCAACGCCAACACTCTGATAGTCGACCGGGCTGACACATTTGGGCTCGCACAACTTTATCAGCTGAGAGGTAGGGTTGGGCGCGGCTCGCAGAGAGCATATGCATTCTTCTTCAAACACCGCACCCGCCGTGCAACGGATGAGGGAAAGCTGCGTCTTGAAACCTTGGCAGAGAACACCCAGCTGGGGGCTGGCTTCAATATCGCCATGCGCGACCTTGAGATACGGGGTGCGGGGGATTTCCTGGGGACCAGACAGCATGGACACATTGCCTCTGTTGGTTTGAGTCTGTACACCCGCCTTTTAACCCAAGCCGTGGATACGATCAAAAAATCCGGGCAGTTGCCGGAGAGCATGGTTCAACTGGCTCAGGTGATCTACCCAATGGTAAATGTTGAATTGCCCTTCGTCTCGAATATTCCAAGCGATTATGTGCCTGAAAGAGAGCTTCGCATCAGGCTTTATCGCCGGCTCTCTGATATCCATGATCTCAATGAGATCGAAGAAATGAAAGCAGAATTCATCGACCGTTTCGGCCCTCTCCCGGATGAAGCCGCTAACCTCTTCTACCAGCTGGAAGTGAAGATCATCGCTGAAAAGTCTGAAGTCTCATCTATCAGCCATGAAGGAAATCACATTCTGGTCAAATACCCCCTGCTGCCGGAAGGAATTCCCCCAAGACGCTTCAGGCTGTCTGGACAGGACCTGATCATTGGGAAGAATTCGGTGCGATTGCTAGTTAAAGATCAGGATAACTGGCGCAGCAGGCTGACAGAGGTCCTGCAGGAATTATCTCAAAACTTGTCATCCTGACTGTTTACACATCACCCAAATGTTTCCATGATAGAATTTTTTTGATATGGTAATGAACGAAAAACTTCAAGGTATCATTGATAATTTGCCGAGAAAACCCGGTTGTTATTTGATGAAGAATAAAGATGGGAAGATCATCTATGTAGGGAAAGCGATCGACCTTAATTCCAGGGTCCGTTCATATTTCCATAAAAGCGCTCAGCACACAAAGAAGATCGGGAAGCTGGTCAAAGAAATCGCTAATATCGAATGGATCGTGGTCGGCTCAGAGCTGGAAGCCCTCCTGCTCGAGATGAATCTGATCAAGAAACACCGCCCATATTACAATGTGCGCCTCAAAGACGATAAACGCTTTCCATATATAAAAGTTCATTGGGCCAAACCGTTTCCCAAAGTTACAGTAACAAGACGAATGATCGATGATGGGGGCAAGTATTTCGGGCCTTATTTCAGCGTCTGGGCTGTGCATAAGACTCTTGATGTCATCCGGCGCATATTCCCCTATCTGACTTGCGATCGCGAGATAACCGGTGAAGATAACCGGGCCTGCCTTTATTATGACATCAAGCTCTGCTCAGCCCCCTGCATCGGGAAAGTAACTAAAGAAGAATACCGCTTGATGATCAAGGACCTGATGCAATTCCTGAACGGGCGGACTGAAGAGATCACAAAGCGCCTGGATAAGGACATGAACAATGCTTCAGGTAATCTTCAGTTTGAAAAAGCTGCTACTATACGGGATCAGCTTGAAGCGATCGAAAAAGTAGTCAAGAAGCAGAGAGTGTACACTACCGAATACACGGATTCAGATGTGGTAGCTATCGCAAGAAGTGAGCGTGAAGCCTGCATCCAGGTGTTCTTCATCCGCGGTGGAAAGATGATCGGGCGCGAATATTTCATGATGGAAGGGACAGAAGATATCCCTGACCAGGATGTTATCGA
>JAUWSD010000030.1 GCA_030610225.1 Chloroflexota bacterium | reverse complement strand
TGGAATACATCAAGTTACATTTCCTGCAAAGTACGATCTCCCCATCAGTGATCTCGTGCAGAATCTTAGTAGCAGCATCCAGCTCCATCCCCAATGAAATGAAATTATCCCTGACCTCGTTCACGGGGATACCAGCCGCGATCTGCTTTTTAGCGATCTCAATAAATCTGGCGAAATCCACCTTCTCCCTTGTCATCTTCAAAACAGACATCTCAAAAGGTGTCTCACAACTTTTGCACTCAATGAATTCACTCCCATCCTTGATCTTAAACAAAGGTATGAAGAATGCGGAAAAATATTGACCCGTTTTTATATGTTCGTAGCTTCTATCCGCCTTACACTTCGGGCAATAAAACTTTCCCTTTCCTACCACATTCCTTTTACCTTTTGTACCGAGAATTATCATATTTCCTCTGAGCTAGTTTGGTGTTTCAAAATATATCATTGATTAATGAATTCTCATATACAAAAAAAGCCTGTCAAATGACAGGCTTTTTTTATTGCTAATTATCTTGATCGAAAAGGTGAAACAGGTCTTCATCCACTTCGGTTTGACCGCTTGGGTCCCAGACATACACCCAGTCTCCAAGCTCGGCCCATTCATAGATCCAGCGCGCGTCACCGGGAGAAAGATTCACACAGCCATGTGACCGCTTTACTCCAAGACCATCATGCCAGTAAGCGGCATGCAGAGCCCTGCGCTCATCAAAATACAATGACCATGGGACATTTTCGAGGAAATAATAATCCGACCTGTCTTCTTCAAAAGTCCCAGCCATATAAGTGTCTTCTTTCTTTTCCTCGATCTTGAATAATCCCGGACGGGTCATGTACTTATCAATACCAGTTGCAGTTAAAGTAGCATAGATCAGCTCATTGTTTTCATATACTGCCACTGTCTGCTCAAAAAGGTTGATCATGATCCAGCGGTCGTCAGTGATGCCTTCGGGTTTTTCTATATCCATATAGACCTGCCCGACAGTCCTCGCATCCAGCCATTCATCCGGCCCGATCATTATCCAGCGCCCATTCTCGGTCTCATATGTATCATAGATCTGGACAAACTCATATTTATCGCGGTAATAGCCAGTCTTATAATCGGAATCGTATGTGGGCTCACGGTATGTATATGCGTAATATACTGTCCACCCAAAATTTATTTCCGGGACCTCAAAGAACTCCTGCCCACCAAATTTTGAAGGATGAACCGATAATGAGACCTCATCCCAGCGCACCCATGCTCCAGGATTGATCATATAAACTATTTTACCGCCAATATGTTCCGAGTCTTCGATCGAAACATAGACCTGCCCTGGTTCCCAAGTCTGGCTGGGATTATCGCCTTCATAGGCAGCTTGAGCAGTATTGAATATCCTCAAACTCTCAACAGTAGATCTTGCGTAAGCATATTCAAGTTCCTGACCAACATAAAGTGAAACCTGCGATGGTAATTCTCTTTGAGGAAAATAAAGCCCCATCTCAGACATATCACTAATATATGCTGATGGACCCATTTCTAAACAATTGCTTGCAAGTAAATAATAACCATTCGGGATACATAAAGGTTGAATCTCGTCCTGTTGAATACTTTCAGCAAATACAGCTGATGTATTTAACAGGGCAATGACAACTATTAGTAGAATGAAAAATATCTTTTTTGGCATAATAGACAAATTATATCAAGGCTTATAGTTTTTTTCAGCCTTTGTTATTTTTAGATTTCTCCTGTTCAGATTTCTTACTTATAAACGAAACTTGTCCCAGACAAGTTCCTTTAAATTCCGGATAACTGGCACGCTGCATTTTTCCAGCCTTTCTTTATTCTGATGTCCACTTTCGATCAGCACACAATCCATGCCCAGCTCTTTTGCCAAAACAGCATCATGGGTGGTATCTCCCACCATCAAGATATTCTCTGGGGCAACATTTAATTCCTTAACCCATTTCCTCCCGATCTCCAGCTTCCCTGCCGCATGATGATTATTCAGACCGTTAACTCCAGCAAATAATCCATCCAACCCAAAATGCTTCACAAGAAGATCGATATCAGTTTGTTTGCTGGCTGTTAAAATCGACTGCGGCACTTTGTTTGCTCGCAGGATCTCTTCCGCACCCTGCCGAAGTGGGCATTCCCGGTGCCTCCGGTAATATTCTTCAATGAACTCATCACTCAGTGACTCAAATGAATACTTCTCAAAATCCCATCCGATCTGCCTGTAGTAATCACTAACAGGAAAGTCGAATAGCTCAGCGTACTTCTCCTTACTAACAGATGGGCGGCCTCTTCTTGAGAGCATCCCGTTCATGATGCTGAGAGTCAGGGAGGAATCGTCAAATAATGTGCCGTTCCAATCCCAGATTATATGAGAATATTGATCGAGTGTCTTTTTCATTGTTTCATTTTACCAAATCAGGTTAAAAGAAAAAGGGACCAGCTTCTGCCAGTCCCCATCTCATAGGAGAAGAACTTCTTTTCGAGGAGAGATTATTCTTCTTTAGTTTTCTTATTACTTTTACGTGGTTTGCCTTCTTCTTTGTGGCAGTCACATCTACATTCGCAGTAACAATGTCCATCTCTGTAATATGATGGGAAATCTTTCATCATCCTATACTTGCGGGAATTAATTAAAGCTTTGCTGACTACAAGCCAGATCAAGGCTGCTATTAACAGGAAAAAAAAGAATGAAACTAGGCTCAATCCGCCCATTCCTAAACCGCCATAACTCATTGGCCCTATCATGTTTACTCCTTCACTAAGACTTAATTAGATTAATAAAATTATATTGCATACTTATGAATATTCTATTAACCCTTTATTAGAACAAGTTCACGATTACTTCAACATCGGCATTTTGATGCCATGCTTCCTGGCAGCATCGATCGCGATATCATAACCAGCATCCGCATGACGAACAACGCCCAAACCTGGATCAGTGGTAAGGACTCGCTCAAGCCTGACAGCTGCTTCAGGGGTACCGTCTGCCACGATCACCTGTCCGGCGTGCTGACTAAACCCGATCCCAACCCCGCCGCCGTGGTGGAATGAAACCCAGGTTGCTCCGCCAACAGCATTGATCATCGCATTCAATATCGGCCAATCGCTGACCGCATCTGTGCCATCTTTCATCCCTTCAGTCTCGCGGTTTGGGGATGCAACAGATCCAGAATCCAGATGATCACGTCCGATCACTATTGGTGCCTTCAAAGTGCCGTCTGCAACCATTTCATTAAATGCCAAACCTGCCGCGACCCTTTCACCATATCCCAGCCAGCAGATCCTGGAGGGCAGCCCCTGGAATGGGATGCTGCTTTTTGCCATCTTCATCCAGCGGTGCAGATGTGCATCCTCTGGGAATAATTCCATGATCGCTTCATCTGTGCGGTAAATATCTTCAGGGTCACCTGAAAGCGCAACCCAGCGGAATGGTCCTTTACCTTCGCAGAACAGAGGGCGGATATATGCTGGTACAAAGCCGGGAAAATCAAATGCGTTTTTCACTCCGCCGTCAAACGCTCTCTGACGAATATTATTTCCATAATCAAACACCTCTGCCCCAGCCTTTTGCATATCAAGCATGGCCTGGACATGTTTCATCATCGAAGCAATTGAACGCTTCTTATATTCTTCAGGGTCGTCCTCGCGCAGCCTATCTGCTTCTTCAATCGTTAGGCCTGCAGGGATATATGAGAGCACGTCATGTGCTGGTGTCTGATCGGTAACAACATCCGGAGTTATCCCTCGCACAACCAGTTCCGGGAAAATGTCAGCCGCATGCGCGATCAAGCCGATCGAACGTGGTTCTTCAGCTGAGACAGCAGCATCCACCAGTGTCATCGCTTCTTCCAGGGTATCCACAACCTGATCAACATATCCGATCTCAAGACGCTTTTTTGCGCGTGCCGGGTCGATCTCAACGATCAGGCATACGCCTTCGTTCATTGTTACTGCCAGAGGCTGGGCACCGCCCATTCCTCCAAGCCCGGCTGTCAGCGTAAACTTGCCCCGCAGTGATTCCCAGCCCTTCTGCTTTGCAAGAGCGCCCATGGTCTCGTATGTACCCTGCAGGATTCCCTGAGTGCCGATATAGATCCATGAACCAGCAGTCATCTGCCCGTACATGATCAAACCTTGAGCAGCGAGGTCGTTGAAATGATCCTGTGTTGCCCAATGCGGGACCAGGTTTGAGTTCGCGATCAATACTTTGGGGGCATCAGTATGAGATTTAAATACAGCAACTGGCTTGCCGGATTGAACCAGTAGGGTTTCATCTTCCTCCAGGTTTTCAAGTGATCTTAGAATCGCTTCGAAAGAATCCCAATCTCTGGCCGCCTGACCTGTCCCCCCATATACAACCAATTTATCGGGAATTTCTGCCACATCCGGGTCAAGATTGTTTTGAAGCATGCGGTATGCAGCTTCGATCAACCAATTTTTGCAGTGCAACTCTGTTCCACGTGGGGCGCGTACAATTCGAGGCTCAGACATATACTCTCCTGTAATTATTTAATCGTTCATATTATCCCACAATATTGATGTACACAAAAACAGACATCCATGAAAATGAATGCCTGTTTAATATCCGGCTATCAAAAATTATTCGGTTTGTGATTTCTTCTTTTTACTTTTGATCAACACAACAATGACTACGATCAATACTAGCAAAACAAGCGCACCGCCAATGATCAAGTACAGAAGGAAATTAGTCTTTTCTGCTGTGAAAACAACTTCAAGCTCTTCTCCGTCCTTCATCTCCCATGAGAGGGTTTTTCCATCTTCTATAGTTGCATCATGCTCGTTAACTGGCCATGGAGATGATACTGCCCAAAGCAGATCCATATTTGCTTCCAGCTTGTCCAGCCCCAATGCTCTTGCTTTGGCCAGATCAACTACTACTTCATATTCAAGAACGCCGTCCCTGATCTTCAAAATATCAGGATCAATGAATTCAAATCCCTCATAAATCTCTTCCAGCTCATCCAGATCATCGAATTCGAAGTAATTCTGGCAGACAAAACCCTCGCCGGCTTCTTCCTGCTCAAATTCGTTGTCCATGCCGGATGGGATTTCACTCAACTCATCAAGTTCATATTCGATCTCATCGCACCAATCCTCTGCTTCATCGCCTATATCAAGTTCGTCCAGCATCTCGAGGAGTTTTTCTTCCTGATCTACATCAAACATAAAGTTCATATACATAATTCCCGATTCATCTTCAGCGATCTCTGTCAGGAATTTCAGGGTGCTGTCAGAGTAAAGTTTTGTAGCCCCGCTGGAACCTGCCATAAAATATAAACTGGCGGATCCTATCTGATTAAATTCAACAGAAACAGTCTTGTCGGAAATATTATCTGCATTGTGTTCAACAATATTAAATGGGGATGTAACCTGCCAGAGATATTCGATTGTAAGATCAATATCATATTCCTCGAATCCTGTTTCAACCTCATCACCGACGCTGAATTCAATGTCATAAACCAAGTAACCATCATCGGTGAACTGCAGATCGTAAACAACCGCATCAATTTCTTCATATAGGTTTTCCAACTCAGTAAGATCCTTGAATTCATAAGAAATGATACAGGTATAGTTGGTATCTTCTACAATAAAATCAGTTTCAGCCTGGTACCCAACTACGAGTTCAGTAGATATTGAATCACAAATTTCCTGTGGGGATTGAATCTCTCCCCCCAGATCTGCAATCACCGGCTCGAATAAATTAACTTCCTCTTCAGTGAAATACAGGTTAATCGAAAATATTCCTGAGCCATCCTCGTTGATAGTTGTGTCATAAATCATCGAACATGCCAGCATTAAAAACGAGATCAGGGCAATGAAGATGATCAGTGTATATTTCTTTCTCATTTGTTCCTCCTAATTTCTGTTTTGCTAAATATGATTAAAACATAAAAAAAGCATCTGGTGTCAGATGCTTTCAATATTCTAAGTTTTTCAACTCATTTTATCTGCTAAATATTGAAAATTTGTGTTCTTAAGCTCTTTTACCAGGTCCCTTTGAGATCGTATCCAGATCCCGCGCATTGCACACTTCTCAATTGGGCAATCATGTGTTGAAACAACACATGCATTTAGAAGGATCGGTCCATCAATTGCTTCCACAACTTCAAGAACCGATATTTCTTCAGGAGGTTTTGCAAGCGAAACCCCCCCCTTGGCCCCTCTCAGAGTAGTTATGATCCCTGCTACAGACAGTTGAGCTATAATTTTAGCCAAAAAAGAAAGTGGTATTGATTGATTTTCTGCAATGGTCTTTGTAGAAGCTTTCTCACCTGGGTTTAACATTGATAAATAAATTATCGCCCGAACTGCGTAATCAGCTTGTCTAGTTATCTGCATAATTATTACCTAATATGTATTTGTTGATAAATTATATCTTATATTCATTTATTTTAATAGGATGTTCCAAATACAGCAACCGAAGGGATTCAATTAGCAATTATGTTATTATTGCTCAGTTTTAAGATAATATTAAATCAATAGAAATTCCTGCAGGAGAAATATCTAATAATGAAACAAATTGCTGTTATTGGTGTTGGTTATGTGGGTTTAGTTACAGCTGCATGTTTTAGTGACCTTGGGAATAAAGTAACTGCCCTTGATATTGATCATAAAAAAATAGAAGACCTTAAAAACGGTGAGATCCCGATCTATGAACCTGGTTTGAAAGAACTGGTTAAACGAAATATTGATGCAAACCGGATATCATTCACAACCTCCATGGAAGAAGC
Source organism: Chloroflexota bacterium (assembly GCA_030610225.1). Lineage (GTDB taxonomy): Bacteria > Chloroflexota > Anaerolineae > Anaerolineales > UBA11579 > JABJGH01. The sequence goes on along the minus strand of JAUWSD010000030.1, from coordinate 2,775 downwards.
CCTCAAGGATTCTGAATTCGTTTTTATCTGTGTTGGCACTCCATCAGGTGTTGACGGTGATGCTGACATGAAATACGTAGCATCTGCAGCGAAATCAATCGCAGAAAATATGCATTCACCCATGGTTGTCATCAATAAATCAACAGTACCAGTTGGTACTGGAGACTGGGTAGCAGAAAGGATCATTGAAGCCCAGACAGAACCTGTCGAATTCTCCGTTGTCTCCTGCCCTGAATTCCTGCGTGAAGGCTCTGCAATCGTAGATTTCATGAATCCATACAGGATAGTATGCGGTTCACGCGACAAGGAAGCAGCAGAGAAAGTAGCCAGGCTGCACAAACCTCTGAATGCTCCAACACTGATCACCAATCTGCGTACGGCAGAAATGATCAAGTACGCATCAAATGCTTTCCTGGCCACAAAGATATCTTTTATCAATGAGATCGCGAATATCTGCGAAAAACTTGGCGCTGACGTTACCGAAGTTGCACATGGAATGGGATTAGATGAGAGGATCGGCCCAATGTTCCTCAATGCCGGCTTAGGCTATGGTGGATCATGTTTCCCCAAAGATATTAAAGCTTTGAGTTATATGGCAGAAGAAATGAACGTTGACCCAAAGATATTAAAGGCTGTTATGGGCACGAATGAAGCCCGTCGCACAAAAATAGTTGAACGCCTGCTTGAGATCATTAAAGATCTGAACGGCAAGACTATCGGCGTTTTTGGGCTTTCATTCAAACCAAATACAGATGATATGCGCGATGCGCCATCAATTGATATTATCAACAACCTGCTATCCCAGGGTGCAAAAGTGAAAGCTTATGACCCAGTTGCTATGGAAGAAGCCGCCGAACACCTGCCTGATATTAAGCTGGTTTCCAATCCATACGAAGCAGCGGAAGGGGTTGATGCATTACTAGTGATAACAGAATGGAATGAGTTCATCAACATAGACCTTGAACGCATACACAAGATCATGAACGCACCTGTAGTGATAGACGGAAGAAATATTTACGAGCCTGAAAAAATGAAACGGTTTGGATTCAAATACAGGGGTGTTGGGCGAGGCTATAACAATAATGACAAATAAGAACGAACAAGCCAAAGAACAGCCTCCCGTATGTGATTACGAGGGTTCAGATTACCAGTCTTCCTTTTGGGATACCGGTACGCGCGACTATGAAGACGGGGTTGAAGCTGTAGCTCTCAAACGCATGCTTCCTGACTCGGGTGGAGAATTATTGCTGGAAGTAGGCGCTGGTGCTGGCCGAAATACACCCCGCTATGAGGATTTCAAGCGCATTGTAGTAATGGATTATTCCGTCACGCAGCTTGAACAGGCCCAGGAACGTTTGGGGGCAAGCGACAAATATATATACGTTGCTGCAGATGTCTACCGATTACACTTTGTCAGCGGCTTGTTTGACAGCGCCACAATGATCCGTGTTCTGCATCATATGTCCGACGCTCCCGCTTCGCTGAAAGAGATCAGACGCACACAAATGCCCGGCGCCCTGTTCATCCTTGAATACGCGAACAAAAGAAATCTTAAAGCTATCTTCCGGTATCTGCTCAAGAAACAGGACTGGAGCCCATATACAACCGAACCAATTGAATTTGTGGATCTGAACTTTAATTTTCATCCAAAGATGATCCAGAACACTTTGGCTGATATTGGATATAAGCTCAGGAAAAGCCTGACAGTATCCCATTTCAGGATCGGCTTTCTGAAACGTATATTCCCAACACGATTCCTTGTTTGGCTTGACAGCATATTCCAATTCACTGCTCCAATCATAAAAATATCCCCAAGTATTTTCACGCTCTCATATGCCGATGGAGATACTCCAGTTGCTGCAAAGGGCAGTTTCTTCATCTGCCCGGAATGCAAAGAGGACATTGAAGATACAAAGGAAAATGGTGTCCTGACATGTTCCTGCGGCAAAAAATGGGAATATAAGAATGGGATCTTCAACTTCAAGCAGCCAATCTCATAAAAAACACTAAATTCTACATACTATTGCAGTTGCCTATATATTAAATAGGTAATTTATATATCTGTGTAAACTTGCGCCTTTGTGACATATTGCACTATTAAAAACGGTGTAGTATACTTTGTTTATTCCCGTTGCAATGGGCCTACTCCTTAGATAGGCTTCATTCAGGTGGGGTGGGCCTCAACTCCATCCCACCATTTTTAATTAAAAAGAGGTGATATCGATATCACCTCTTTTTTAATATTTATATTTTGCTTTTGTTATTCCCTCTCCATCCAGATCGTCATGGGCCCGTCGTTCTCTATCTGCACCTGCATATAAGCCCCAAATTGTCCCAGCTTGGTCGGAACTCTATGCTCCCGCAGCAGCTCTGCAAAACGCCCGACAAGCGGCTCTGCGTGCTCTGGCGCAGCAGCATTCACAAACGAAGGCCTGTTCCCCTTGCGTGTATCTGCATAGAGTGTGAATTGCGAAACCAGCAGAGCTTCTCCCCCGATATCCTGCACGGATAAATTTGTCTTTCCTTCTGCATCAGCAAAGATTCTCAAATTAGCGATCTTCTTTGCCAGATACTGGGCCTGCTCTTCCCCATCCTCAGGCCCGATACCAAGCAGGATCACCAGTCCCTGCCCGATCCCGGATATCACGCGTTGATCTCCGCCTGGATCAATCAAGCTCACTTCTCCCCTGGAGACTCGCTGGACCACTGCACGCATTATCTATTTACTCTCTTCCTGTTTTGCTTGTTTCTTCTGGCGTTTTTCTGCTTTGCGTC
>JAUWSD010000089.1 GCA_030610225.1 Chloroflexota bacterium | reverse complement strand
ATTCCAGAATGACAGGTTCCCAAGTCGATTTAAATCCGGGTTCCAATTCGCATCTCCAGTTGAGATCGATTATATGGACGTTGCTCCACACCAGGTAGTTGGTATCAGCGCTGCGTTGATCCCCTTCCTGGAGCACGACGATGCTAACCGGGCTTTGATGGGATCCAACATGATGTCCCAGGCTGTCCCACTTGTGAAGCCAGAGGTTCCTCTGGTCTCAACCGGCATGGAGAATTACGCTGCCCAAGATTCCGGACAGGTTCTCTCTGCAGCAGCAGATGGAGAAGTTGTTTCTGTTACTGGTGACCAGATAGTTATTAAAGAGAAGGACACTAAGCAGGACCGAGTATATAAACTAAGAAAATATCAACGTTCAAATCAGAACACCTGCATTGACCAACGTCCAGTTGTAGTCAAAGGGCAGATCATTAAAGAGAAAGACGTTATTGCAGATTCATCATCAACAATCAATGGTGACCTGGCATTAGGCCAAAATGTTGTGATCGCATTCCTTTCATGGGAAGGTGGAAACTTTGAGGATGCTATCCTGATCTCTGAGCGATTAGTTCAGGAAGACAGGTTCACATCAATTCATATTGAGAAATATGAAGTTGAAGCCAGAGACACAAAATTGGGTCCAGAAGAGATCACCCGCGACATTCCAAACGTTGGTGAAGATTCAATCCGCAATCTTGATGAATACGGAGTGATCCGCATTGGTGCTGAAGTTGGCCCGAGTGACATCCTTGTCGGAAAGATCACGCCAAAAGGTGAAAAAGAACTAACACCTGAAGAACGTCTGCTAAGGGCGATCTTTGGTGAGAAATCCCGAGACGTGAAAGACACATCTCTGCGCATGCCGCACGGTGAGCGTGGAAAAGTTGTTGATGTTCAAATGTTCTCACGTGATGACAATATTGATCTATCAGCTGGTGTTCAGAAGATGGTGCGTGTGAGTGTTGCTCAACGCAGGAAGATCCAGGCTGGTGACAAGATGGCTGGACGCCATGGAAACAAAGGTGTTGTTTCAATGGTTGTACCTGTTGAAGATATGCCATACCTGGAAGATGGAACCCCAGTTGATATCATCCTGAACCCGCTTGGTGTACCAGGACGTATGAACATTGGTCAGGTTCTGGAAACTCATCTTGGATGGGCTTCACGGCAGCTAGGTTTCAGGGCAGTTGTACCAGTGTTTGATAGTGCATCTGAGATCGAGATCGAAGCTGAATTAGCAAGAGCCTGGATGATCGATCAGGCCTGGAAAGAAACTGCGCTTAAAGCCTGGGAATGGCTCGAAGAGCAGGATTCAGAATATGATCCTGAGATGTATGAAGATGAAAATGAAGTCCGCAGACTTTACCTTGAGCAGTGGCTTGGTGAGCGTGGATATGATGTTTATGAATTGATCACAAATAAGACTTTTGCAAGGCGAACAGTTTTGGTCGAATGGCTTAAGGATATGAATTATGATCCAAGTAAATTCCTGGATTTCGGTGAGGAGTTCATTACACCAGACATTCGGCAGGAAATGGGTAAGGACGCTATTGAGGTCTGTTTACGATTATGGCTTAGCGAGATCGGTGAAAATCCAAAGAACGCAAAATTTGATAAACTGGTTGAGATGGCGACTGAAGCAGCAGTCAAGACCGGGCAGCCAATTCCTGTATATGGAAAGCAGAAGCTGAGAGATGGGAAAACGGGCGTTATTTATGACAACCCAGTAACCATCGGTGTGATGACAATGTTAAAACTCCACCATCTTGTTGAAGATAAAGTTCATGCCAGATCAACAGGTCCATACAGTCTTGTAACCCAGCAACCGCTTGGTGGTAAGGCTCAGTTTGGTGGTCAGAGATTTGGTGAGATGGAAGTTTGGGCTTTGGAAGCATACGGAGCCGCATACACTCTTCAGGAGATGTTAACCGTCAAATCAGATGATGTTCAGGGCCGTGTAAAAACCTACGAGTCCATCGTCAAGGGTGACCCGATCGATGAACCTGGAATACCAGCTTCATTCAGAGTTCTTGTGAAAGAGCTTCAGAGTTTAGGTCTTGATGTTGAGGCAGTTACCGACGAAGGCATGATCAGATTTGGAAAAGATGATGAGAGAACAAGGCCTCCAAGAATTGGAACAGGCCTTTTAGAGCTTGGACCAAAGCGTTAGAATATTGCCTGAAGGCTTGACTCTGTTTTTTGATAGTGTTAAAATTACAGATTGTAGATAAAGAGTTTGGAAGAATATGTGCGTAAAATAGGAAAATTCTTCCGCTCAAATATGGAAACGTATTGAGGCCATCTTTATCGCTTGATGGCCTCATAATATGATAGATAAGAAAAGATATTAAAAAAAATAACAAGAAGGAAATTTGGAGGCAGAATGCCAACAACCAATCAGTTGGTTCGCAAGGGCCGAAAGAACAAAAGAAAGAAAAGCACAGCTCCAGCACTGCAGTATGTTTATAACTCATATAAACAGCGCAGATTAGCACAAGCTAAAGGAGCACCTCAGAAGCGTGGTGTTTGTACAGTCGTAAGGACAATGACACCAAAGAAACCCAATTCTGCTTTACGCAAAATTGCGCGTGTGCGTCTGACAAATACAATGGAAGTAACTGCATATATTCCTGGTGAAGGACATACACTGCAGGAGCACTCCGTAGTATTGGTTCGTGGTGGACGTGTGAAAGATCTCCCTGGAGTTCGCTATCACATCGTTCGTGGAACACTGGATACAGTTGGTGTATCTGACAGAAAACAAGGACGCTCCAAATACGGTTCAAAGAAACCAAAGAGCTAAAGAGAGAATCGGAGAATATTAATGCCTCGAAGATATAGACCTGAAAAACGAGTAGCAGCGCCAGATCCAAAATTTGGAGACAGGCAAGTTCAATCATTCATTAACCGTGTAATGAAGCATGGCAAGAAAAGCACAGCTACACGCGTTATCTATGATGCAATCGCTATTATGGAAGAAAAGACAGGGAAACCTGGACTTGACATTTTTAAAGCCGGACTTAAAGAGGTATCACCTCTGATGGAAGTTCGCCCTCGACGTGTTGGTGGTGCCACATATCAAGTTCCTATGGAAGTTGACACTCACCGCCAATTTGCCTTGGCAACACGCTGGATCATTGCAGCATCAAGAGAACGATCAGGAAATTCATTTGCTGAGAAATTAGCAGGCGAAATGATCGACGCTTCAAACAAGCAGGGCAGTGCTTATCGTAAGCGAGAAGAAGCCCACAGAATGGCTGAAGCAAACAGGGCATTTTCACATTACCGGATCTAATCGGTAATACCTGCTTAGTATGAGACAGTAGAGATGATGTTAAAAAATAATGAAATCCCTTTAGAAAAATATAGAAATATCGGCATCATCGCACATATCGATGCTGGAAAAACGACTACTACTGAGCAGATCCTTTTTCATACCGGTAAAACACATCGCATTGGTTCAGTTGACGATGGTACAACTGTAACTGATTGGATGGAACAAGAACGTGAGCGGGGAATCACAATCGTATCAGCAGCTGTAACTGCATTTTGGAAAGATCATCATATCAATTTGATCGACACCCCCGGGCATATCGATTTCACTGCAGAGGTTCAAAGGTCTCTGCGTGTACTTGACGGTGGGATCGTAGTCTTTGACGCAGTCAAAGGTGTCGAGCCACAGAGTGAAACAGTTTGGCGTCAGGCCAATCGATATTCTGTTCCCAGAATTTGTTTTGTGAATAAAATGGACAGGGTAGGTGCTTCTTTTGATCGAACGATGGAATCAATTAGAGAGCGTTTGGGTGCGAACCCAATCGCTGTTCAGGTTCCGATCGGTGAAGAAGAAAAATTCGAAGGTGTGGTTGACCTGTTTGAGATGAAAGCTTTTATTTGGAGCGATGACAAAGATGGAATTCCAAAAGAAGCAGATATCCCAGCTGATGTTCGTTCTTATGCAGAAGAAACCAGATTGACCATGGTTGAATCAATCGCAGAATTAGATGATGATTTGACTGTAAAGTATCTGGAAGGTGAAGAGATCACGATCGAGGAATTAAAGAACAGCATCCGCAATGCGATCATCTCTGATAAAGCAACAGCAGTTTACTGCGGCAGCTCGATCAGAAATCGTGGTGTGCAGCCCCTGTTGGATGCAATCATCGATTTCCTCCCATCTCCTTTGGAAGTTCCATCAGTAATTGGAATTCATCCAAAGGACGATTCTGAAATTATACGTAATCCAGACCCGGAAGAACCACTTAGTGCACTGGTCTTTAAAGTAGTAGCAGACCCATACGTGGGAAGGCTTTCATATTTCCGTGTTTACTCCGGAAGAATAAAGACTGGTACATATATATATAATCCGAAAGTACGGAAGAAAGAACGCATTGGACGAATGGTGCGAATGTATGCCGATCACCGCGCAGACATCGAAGAGATCTCAGCAGGAGATATTGGAGCAGTATTGGGTTTAAAGAACACCTTTACAGGTGATACCCTTTGCTCAGAAGGAAAACCAATCATCCTCGAGACAATTACATTCCCAGATCCGGTTCTTTCTATCGCTGTCGAGCCAAAAACAACTTCTGACCAGGACAAGATGGCAATTGCTCTCAAGAAACTGGCTGAAGAAGACCCGACATTCCAGGTGAGGACTGACTCGGAAACTGGTCAGACTTTGATATCCGGAATGGGTGAGCTGCATCTTGAGATCCTGATAGACCGCATGATGCGAGAGTTCAAAGTTCAAGCGAATATCGGTAATCCGAGAGTTTCATATAGAGAAACAATATCTGAAAATGTTGAAAAACATGATTTCCGTTATGTGAAGCAGACTGGTGGACGGGGACAATATGCTCACGTTGTATTCACACTTGAAAAAGGTGAGTATGGATCAGGGATCACTTTCGAAGACAACACCTCTGGTGGAGCGATCCCCAGGGAATTCATACCTTCAATTTCAAAGGGCGTTATGAACGCTGCAGAAGCAGGAACAATCGGCGGATACCCTTTGATCGATATAAATGTAAGTCTGGTTGATGGCTCATACCATGAAGTTGACTCAAGTAAAATGGCCTTTCAACTGGCAGGTTCAATGGCATTCCGAGATGCTGTCAAGCTTGGCAAGCCCATCATATTGGAACCGATCATGAAAGTTGAGATCGAAGTTCCTGAAGAGAATTTGGGTGATGTCGTTGGACAAGTTAATGGACGTAGAGGTGAGATACTGGGAATGGAAATACGCCCAGGTAAAGCACAGGCAATAAACGCCGCAGTTCCATTGGCAGAAATGTTTGGTTATGCGACTGAACTTCGTTCAGTTTCACATGGAAGAGGATCATTTTCAATGGAATTTGATCATTACTCAGAAGTCCCTGAAAAGATCAGGGCAGCATTTTAATAGAAATTATCTAAATGAAGGATTAGGTTAAGGAGAAGATTATGGCAAAGGAAACATTTGATCGAAGTAAGCCCCACATGAATGTGGGAACGATGGGACATATCGATCATGGGAAGACAACCCTGACAGCAGCTATCACGAAGGTAGCAGCATT